>DATEGN010000138.1:0-9940 GCA_035280125.1 Gemmatimonadaceae bacterium
TTCCCAACGGCGGTATTGTTCGGACGTCGCTCGATCTCAGCCTGCAGACGGAGCTCGAGGCTGAGGTTCAGCAAACCGTCAATGTGCTTCGCGACCGCGGCGTCGAAGAGGCCGCGGCCGTGGTGCTCGACAACGAGACGGGTGAGGTGCTCGCCTGGGTGGGCTCGCCTGACTTCTGGGAGCCTAACGACGGCCAGACCGACATGGTCGTCTCGCCGCGTCAGCCCGGATCGGCGCTCAAGCCATTTCTTTATGGTCTCGCGTTCGACGGCGGCGTCACGCCCGCCACCGTGCTTCCCGACCTTCCAAAGGCCTACGCCACCGCGGCAGGCTCATACAATCCGCGCAATTACGATCGTCGGTTCCGAGGACCGGTTCGCGCGCGCGAGGCGCTCGCGAGCTCGTACAATGTGCCCGCAGTGGAGCTCGCGTCGCGCGTCGGCGCCGGCGCACTGCTGCACACGTTGCACCTCGCTGGCTTCGAATCGCTACGACGTGACGCTCAGTACTATGGGTTGGGACTCGCGCTGGGTAACGGTGACGTCACCTTGATCGAGCTTGCGAATGGCTATCGCGCTCTGGCGAATGATGGGGTGTGGCGTCCATGGACCTGGCGTCCCGCACCCCGAGCACCGCGCCCCACCGCTGACGGCCGCAGGGTGATCTCACCAATGTCGAGCGCCCTGGTTTTGGATATACTCAACGACCCCGCCGCCCGCATCCCCGGCTTTGGCGTCAGCACGCCCTTCGATTTCCCGTTCCCGGTCGCCGTGAAAACGGGTACGAGCCGCCACTTCACCGATAACTGGGCCGTTGGCACAACCCGGGGATTCACCGTCGCTGTCTGGGCGGGCAACTTCAATGGGCATACGATGCAAGGTGTGAGCGGCGTAACGGGTGCCGGTCCGCTGCTGCATCGCGCAGTGATGTTGACGGCAAAGCATGTGCAACCCGGCGCCTTCACCACTCCTGCCGAAGCAGGCGCAGTGAGCGCACCCGTGTGTAGACTGTCGGGTCTCCGAGCGACTCCGAGCTGCACGCAACTGAGCGAGTGGTTCGCGCCCGGCACCGTGCCGACGCGGGTTGACGACTGGGAGCGCGATGGCCAGGTGACGTTGCCGATCGAGTACGCCGAGTGGGCACGCGGTGGCCTCACGTCGGTGGCGGAGCGGCCGATTGCCGGCGCGAGGACGATGAGTCTTCTTGGACACCCACGGCCGGCGGACTCCAGTGACACTCGATCGGCGCGCTTTCGATTAGTGTCACCGCTCGACGGAGACCGGTACGCGATTCCGACTGGCGTCGAGGCTCGTTATGCAACGATCTCGCTTCGCGCCGCGGGCCGCGGTGCCGGCCGGGTGCGATGGAGCATCGATGGCCGGCCGTACGAGAGTGAACGGTGGCCGCTCGCGATCGGGACACACGTCGTGACGGCGACCGCAGGGAATGGCGACGTCGCCCAGGCAAGAATCACGGTCGAAAGATGACATAATCGCCATGGGGACAAACGACCTGGTGCTGACCGCAGGCGTGGTGATCGGAGCGGTGCTTCTGGCGGCACTCGGACCGCTGCTCATTCGCCGCGAGCGGAGAGCGGGTGCACCACTCGCGGGAACGTCGAACGATACCATCGACGTCCGCGATCGCAGCGATTGGCTCTTCATGATTCCGACATTGAACGACCGCGTGCCTCTGGTCGATCGTGGATCGAACTGGGGTCAGGGGACGCCGTCGGCGCTTCTCCACGATGATGACTGGAGACAGGAGGAGTTTACTCCGGTCTCGAATCGTGCCTTCATCGAGAAGACACTCGAGCAGCTGATGAGTCATCGCGCGGTGCACCAAGCGGGCGCCGGCTTTCGAGAAGTCTTCGTTCGCACCGAGCCGCCGAACGCACTCGATGCGCTCGAGATCAAACTCAGTGACCTGGAAGATCTTCTCGGCAAGCGGCGCATTTCGCTTTTCTTGAACGGCTCGCGGGCGCGGCGCGCTATCGGCGGCTTCGCCATTTTGCTCCCAGATGTCGGTTTCCTCTATGGCCAGGAGATCGATGGAGTGGTTTCCGCTCTCGGTCTCGGATTGGTTGGCGGTGGCGTGGGCGATGTCAGCGAATTGTCGATGCTCTCCGAGCGATATGGACTGTTGTTTGTCGATTGGGTTCGCGGCGTGGTCGTCGAACCCGGCGACGCATCGGGATTCCGTGCCTGGCTGGACGCGAGCATTTCCCGGCAGTCGGAGGAGCCGTCTTAGCCGAAATTCGCTTCGTTGTGCAAGTCGGGGCAGCTGAGGCGTCTCCCTCGGGTCATGGAGGCGTTACATGCGACTGTTGCTATCATTTGCTGGTCTAATTGCCATGACTGTCGTCGCTTCGGCGGCGCAGCAAGCGAGTACATCTTTTGCCTCCCCTTGCTCGCTGGATCGCATGCCGGTCTATCGACCGGAGCTCTCACGCATCGAGCGTATGCCGGTCATGCGACCAGACACGCTGAAGCTCGAGAGGATGCCGATTGTTCGTACTTTTTTCTGTGCAACCGAGCGTCGACTCGCGCCGGCAGATACTGATTTTGGTGTGTGGCCGCTGAAGCCGCTGCCACGACGCTGAATCCACTGATGGGGGAGCGGTGTCATCCTGGGAGGTGTGCGACGATGGATCTACTCTCCTCTCTTCATTGAGACGCGAGAGATGAGACATCAGATCGGGCTTACTCCGTGTGGCGGGCAGGTATCTCACCCGGGATGGCGAGTCAAGAGGCGAGACGCGAGAAACAAGTTGCGAGAAACGAGATCGAGCTTCGGCGTCGAGATGAAGGGAGGGGACTCGAAAGAATCAAACTCTCAGTCTCGCCGCTTGCAGCTGCCTCCTCGTTCCACGACGATCCCAAATTTGGATCGTCTCAAAAGATCGCCTAACGTCCGCTGACGCCAGATGCGCATCGCCATTTCCGGCACGCACGCAACGGGAAAGTCGACGCTGGTTCATGAGCTCGCGCATCGGCTCGACGGGTTCGTCGCCATGCCGGAGCTCTACTACCAACTCGAGGATGAAGGGCACGTTTTCACCGACCCACCGACCTTCGATGACATCGACATGATCTTCGAGCGTTCCGTTGAGTCGGTGACAACGTGCCGGGACACTCGCGTGCTGTTCGATCGGTCGCCCGCCGATTACCTCGCCTACCTCGCCGCCATCGCGCCCGAGACGGATTTGCGCGCTCGCGTCCTCGTGGCGCGAGATGCATTAGCGTTTATCAATCTCGTTGTGTTCGTTCCGATCGAGCAACCTGACCGACTCTCGGTAACCGAATCGCCCCGTCTGCGGCGTCGCGTTGACCATACGTTGCGCGAGATGCTCGTCGAACAATCGTGGGGTTTCGATCTCCCGGTCATCGAAGTTCGTGGCTCACCGGAGGAGCGCGCCGATCAGGTGCTTTCGTGTTTACCGTCATAGTCGTCGGCGCGCTATTCGCGCTGCCACTGCGCGCGGCCTGGAGCCAGTCGACCACACCCGATACTGCTGCGATACTCCGCGAGGTATGGGCCGCGGCGACTATGTCGACTCCAAGACCAGCCGTGCTGTGGATTCCTCGGACCGATACAGCCCCTGTCGTTTCCATCTCGGCGGAGGTACGCAACGAACTAATGCGACGGGGCGTTCCAGTATTCGAGAATCATCCCGCCGGCGATGACACCGTCGTCTATCACATTACACGTTGGAAAGTCGATTCCGCAGGCGTCATCGTTAGGCTCGCGTCGGAGTGGACGGAGGTAATTGGCCAGGGCGCTCGACGCTGTCGTGCAAAGTCTGGAAACATCGAACAGTTTCGCATCCGTCAAGAGAACGGCATGTGGGTAGGTCAGCGTCTGTCGCCGATCATGCACGGGGACGGTGCCTGCGCGAAAGTTCGTTAGCCAAGACCATCCGGCTGGCGAGTACTCCACACTGAAAAGCATTTGCGCTGATCCGCAACCTACACGATGATGACGCGTGCCTAAGAATCCTCTGAATGCGTTCATCGCGTTCCTCAGCGCCTCGACATCAGTCGCGTGCATTCCCACGACTTATGGCCTCCCCGCTGTCGTTGGTCGAGTCAGCGCAAGCGACGACACTCCGGTCTCGGGAATGGCATTCGCTGTTACCGGGGACCCGACGGCGTGCCGGCGCGCGATCGCGCGGGGAAGCACCAACTCGTCGGGCCTGTTCGACCTCCCGAGCAGTTCGGCCGATACCTGGGTCGTCATATTTCCGCCGATCGAGCGATTCGCAAACCCATACTGGATTTGCGCAGGATCGAGCGATTCGTCGCTGAGGGCAGTCTATGAGGGACGGACGCCGGTTGGCTCGCGCACCACAGCAGACACGGTGAACTGTCTCGAGTGGCTGTGGCAAGGAGAGAAGCGCGTGACGTGCGCGCCGCGAGCCAACGAGAAACGGAACATGATCAGCGGTGGCACCTGGCATGAGGGCGACGCAAGTGGATCGTATCGCCTAATCATGCCCAGGGAGCGTGGCATCCCGCGTCTCCTCGTGCAGTGGCTCGACAGCTCACACGTGCGAGCGATTGCTGCACTACCGCTCGATCCGAGAACCGAAGGACTCGACGATGTGCGGCTCGAGGAGCGCGGTGCGGGCCGGTGGTGCGTGACGGTCGTCGGGCGCCTGCCCGTGCAGGCGTTCGAGCTCGGGCCGCCAGGCATCGTGAACAAGGCGAAATTGCCGTATTGCGCGGCCGGATAATAGGCAGCTCCGCGCGGATCCCTTCCCGATGGGCGTCAACTACGGCGTAACTCTCGCCCCCTTCCGCTCGACGACCCACTGCGCCGGCGCGAACCAGGCGCCGATCACATCGCCCGCCTTCGACGTCGCCAGCTTCACGTCGCCGTTAGGCGCGGAGATGACGACCGTGTCTGCCAGTCCCCTTGTGACGCTGATGCTCGCCGTGTCACCCGCGCCGAGTCGGGCCGCGATCCACTTCACCTTCTGACCTTCGGCCGGGTGGCTCGCGAGCGCGATCTGCTCGAGAATCGCGAACGAGGCGACGAGAAAGGGCATCGGCCGCGCCTGGGTCGCGACGGTCATCTGCTGCTTCTTTCCCTGCGCCTCGAACGACGCATTGATCAGCGTGTCGCCGAAATCCACCGACAGGGTCACCGCCGGCCCTTGTAGTCCCTGCCGCGAAAACTCGATGTGCTCCACCGAATGATCGGGACGGAGATTCGCGACGTACTCGATCTTGGCGCCATTCGATTGCGTGAGCTGGCCGTTCAGGATTCCCGCGTCGCGCGTGAAGCGCTCCACAGCCACCGTGTCCTTGCCCTTCCGGATGATGAATTCCTGCTGCGCGGCGTCCTGAGCGCTCGCGGTGTGCAGTGCCAGGAAGATCAGAGCGACGTGGGGGAATCGCATGGATCCTCGAGTTAGAAAGCCGGGAAGAACGCCTTCGTCGGCTTCGTGAGCATGAGCGTCTTCTCATCGAACGCGAGCAGCATGAAGGGCGGCAGCTCCTGCACCTGCTCCGGAGTGAGAATCTCCTTCACTTCACGCATTGTCGCAACAATCCGGTCGAACATGCGGAGCTGGGCGTTGAAGACCGTGTCCATCACCGCCGCCTTGTCATACTCCTTCGGTTGCTTGGCCAGATACTCGACGACGGGGTCCCAGATCGAATCGGTCTGCGCGTTGAGCTTCCGCTGCAACACCGTCAGCTGCGCGAGCTGCGGCTTCGTGAGAATCGTCATCGAGTCCTTCACCGCGAGCAGCTGCGACACGGGGTTGAAGACGCTCTGCGTCGCGCGCTGCTTGAGCTGCGCTGCCGTCAGGCGCTCGTTGGGCCGAGAGCGCCCCGGTGCCATCGCCTGATCCACCGCCTGCGTCACAAACAGATGCCCGAGCTGCACGCGCGCGTCGATCGTGATCAGGAATGGAGCGCGTGCCGCCGTCCGCGTCAATCGCGTGTCGCCAAAGCGCTGGTTCACCTGATAGCGGAATGCGTTCTGTGTCGGATCGAAGCCGGCCACGGTCAGCAGTGACGGATCGCTGAACGCCGACTGTCCCCAACCCTGCAGGCGATTCGGACCGTGCAACAGCTCGTCGAGTCCCGCGGGCACATTCGCGATCTGCAAAGTGAGCGAGACGCGATTCTGCATGCCGAGCTTTTGCGGGTTGAGCGCGATGACGGCGTTCGTCGTCGCCGTCCACGGACCCTCGCAGCTGTTCCGCCCGGCGATGGTGCCGAACTGCTGCGTCAGGCAGTCACGAATGCGCTTCGGCGCCGTGGCGAGCAGCGACGCCATGCCAGCGCGGACCGCGGAATCCGACGCGCTGTTCGTGAATACGAACGCGCGGTCGTTCACGAGTCCATCGCCATTGATATCACCGGCGACGATCGGTGTGAACGGCGTGCCCGACGAGAAGCGCGACCACAGCGATAACGAGAAGAGATCCTTCGCGCGGAGCGTGATCGACCCGTTGATCTGATGCCGCGCGTCCATCGAGCTGCGCGACCACTCCACGCTCAGCGGGTTCCCCGCCGTGGTGCCGCCGAAACCTCGGCTCTGCTCACGGACTGATTGCAAGACATAATTCAAATTCCACGTGAAGCCAGGCAGGAATTGCAGCGGCGACAGCGAGAAGATCACCTGCCGACTTTCCGAGTAGAGATTCGACGTGAGCTCCGTGACGTTCCCGAACTGCGAGTCGAGTCGCGAATCAGCATTCGTCATGGCACCAGTCGCCGGCACGATGCTCCCGGGCGCCGCGAAGACTGGCCGCGAGCCCTCGTCACCGAGCGAGAACTTCTGCGCGCCGCTGAAGTTCAAATCGAAGGGCGATTGCTGGTGCAGGTTGCGCGAGTAGATCCCTTCGACGCCGACGACCACCCACTTCGTGAAGAATGGTCCCGACAAGGCGAGGTTACCGCGCCAACTCCGCTGGGCCTCGAAGTCGGGCGCGATCAGGAAGACGTTGGGTTGAGTACTCGCGAACGACGACGCGCCGCCCACGCACTGGGTCGGAATGGTGGATGGATCCTGCTCGAACGACGTCCAATTCGGCACCGGCACGGCCGACCCGACGCACATGATCTGCGTCACCGCATCGGGCAGACCGGTCGCGCGCATCGCGGGAGCAATGATTGTCGGCATGGTGCTGTTCCGGAACTCGCCGACGCCGCCGCGGAAGAAGAAGAGCGGCGCGCCAGTGATTCCCGCCGTCCCACGGTTGCCGATACCTAACGAGAAGCCCGCCCGCGGGCTGAGATGGAACTCTTTCGGGGTGTGATCCGTCCGTACGCCGAAGGCTTGTTCGATCGCCGGATTGTACTCCGGCGCATCGTTGAAGGAGATCCCCTCGGCGCGTATGCCATAGACCAGAGACGAACGGTCTGTCGGGCGCCAGTTGTCGCCGATCGAGAAAGCGCTATTGATCGCGCTCGCCGACACCGCGTGCGACACGAACGTCCGCGTGTAGCTCGCTGGCTGGTTCGTGCCCACATCGGCGATGGAGTTATAGAAGTACGAGCCGAGGCGATTTGCGTACTGGTCCTGCGAGAAGCCATCGTCGCGGAGGTCGGTGGTGATGCGTGTGCGATGCCGGCCGTCTTCGGAGAGCCACGACACTTGATTGAAGAGCTCGGCGCCGGCGTTGCGCGCGTCGCGCGGGAGCACGGGATTGCCGCCGAACTGCAATGACGTGATGCCGGCGCTCGAATCCGGGAACTGCGACACGACCAGCACGCGGGCGTCGGGCAGCAGGAGATAAGGCGCGCTCTTGTCGTCGTTGATGTGCCAGCCGAGGCGGAAGTCGTTGAGAATATTCTTATGCAGGTAGGCGGAGAGCGTCGCCGTGACGTCGCCGCCCGATGCCTTGTCTTCGCCGCCATGTCCGGGCAGGGCGGTGGCTCCGAGAAATAGCGCGGAAGAAGAGCTGTGCCGAGCAGACACAACCACATTGCCAACCACCGTCTGCGATGGCGTCCAGTCGATGCGGGTGAGTACCGACGCGTTGTCGCGCACCTTGCCGGTGAGCGACGATGCGACGGGGATGCCATTGGTCCCAAGCGCCGTCATGAGACGCTGCACCGAATCGGGTGCGACGCCAATCCGTTGTAACGACAGCGCGTCGTTCGAGAGCAGCGACTGGACGTCGCTGTTGCGTCGGCCAACCTGGAACGCGGCATTGTAAAACAACTTGTCGTACACGATGGGCCCAAGGAGGCTGCCGCTGAACTGACCGTTGCTGTACTGGCTGCCTAACTGTCGGCCGACCTGGTCGGTGAACTGTAGCGGCTGCGCGTCGATCGTGAGGTGTGCGTTGCGTTGATGGAAGTTGCCGCCGGAAAAGGCGGCGATGGCGAGCTGGCCGCCGCTGAAGCCACCGCGCGAGACGTCGAAGGACGTCGATGTCACACGCGAGAACGCGATCGCGTCGCGCGGGATGTCGCCACCGCTGAACTGCATGCCGTTCAGGGTGACGTTGTTCTGGTCGCCCGACAGGCCGAGCACCGAGAACGCGGGGGGACCACCGTTCGCGTCGGTGATGAGCGAGACGCCCGGTACGGATGCCGCCATCGCCGCGAGATTCCCCTGATCGGCGAGTGCGACGGCGCCGGCGGCGTTGCCTGTCCGCTGCTCCGAGGCCGACTGCTCGTTGGGAATGCCGATGTTGTCTCGCGGCGGAGGCCGACGACGTGTTTCGCTGACGCGCACCGTCTCGAGCTGGACGGCAGCGCGTTTGAGCGCGACGTCGACGACAATCGGCTGGCCATCGCCAGACCGTCGCGCCGTGACTCGTTGCGGCGCCAACCCGAGGGCCGTGATGGTCACGGTATACGTCGGCGCCGTTCCGTCCATGACAAGCGACCAGTTGCCAACCGAATCGGTCCGCGTATAGCGCGCTGTCGCGCCCGCGGCACTCGGCAGGATGTTGACGGTGGCGTTCTTGATCCCGATCGAATCGGGACCTTTCACGTGTCCGCGAAGGAGATCGTGGGTCGCGTCCTGAGCGGAGATGGGCGCGGCAAGAACGAAGGAGAGGACGGCAGCGAGAAGGCGCGCACGCATGGGATGCCTTTTGATCGGAAGGCGATGCTGCGACAACTACCGCGGAGTGCCCTCTTAGACACAGGGCAGGGGTAATTGGTGCCTACGCGCTTTCTCTTCGAAGGTGTCATCCCGAGCGCCTAACGCCGGCGACGCTTCGCGGCTGATCTCTTCTTGGCCGCTGGCCTCTTCTTCGCCGCTGAGCGCTTCTTCGCCGCGGGACGCTTCTTGGTGGCAGATCGCTTTTTGGTGGCAGATCGTTTCTTTGCCGCGGCTTTCTTCGCCTTCGGCCGCTTGGTCGCAGCCTTCTTGGTGGCCGTCTTGGCGGCAGGCTTGCCGGCGGTCACTGAGCTGTCGGCGTGCAATGCGAACGCAGCGCCTTGCGGATCACCCAGGATTGCGATCGTTCCGCCACCCGGAATCTCCATCGGCGGACGCTGTACCTTGGCTCCGGCTTTCACCGCGGCATCGACGGCTTTCTTCACATCTTTCACAAAGATGTAACAAAGCCAGAATGGCGGGATGCTCATCATGTCGCCATGGCGATTGAAGATGCCGCCGAACGGCTTTCCGCCCTTGCCGTACATCGAGTACATCTGCCCGCCGCCCATGTCCATCTCGCCAGTCTTGTCCCAGCCAAAGAGCTTCTTATAGAAATCGAAGGCCCGCTGGCGATCCGTCGTCATCAACTCATGCCAGGAGAAGCGGCCGAGCGACGGCGTTCCATCCCACGACTGCGAAGCACGCGACGACTTGTAGACGCCAAAGGTCGCGCCCTGCGGATCCTGCACGATGGCAAAGCGCCCCGTGCCGGGAATGTCCTCGGGGCCGTGAACCACCTTGCCACCGAGCGACGTTGCGAGACGCGCCGTCTCGTCGACGTTGTTGCTCTCGACGTACGGCA
>DATEGN010000139.1:0-2112 GCA_035280125.1 Gemmatimonadaceae bacterium
ATTGCCGCTCAGCATTTCATGACGATTTGATGAACGCTAGATGCTGACCTTGATCACATCCTGCAAGTAGCGTTTACTGATCGCAGCCGACTCTTTGGGCGTGCGCGCCTTATCGGGAACGCTGTCCAGCTCCACGATCGCCCAGCCCTGGAACTTCACGTCACGCAGCGCCGCAAACACACCGGGCAGATCGACCGATCCGCGCCCTAGCTCGACGAATTCGTAGGACGGCCCGCTCTCACGAATGGGTCGGCGCGCGTCCTTGATGTGGAGAAGGAGCAGCCGATCCTTGTACTTCCGGATCGCCGCCGCGGGATCGCCACCGCCAACCTGGTAGTGCGCGACGTCGAGCAGGAGCCGCACGTATTTCGGATCGGTCGCGTCGAGTACCTGATCGGCATCGTTAGGTTTCTCGCCGATGCTACCCATGTGCGGGTGATACGCGACCGGAATCCCAAGGTCTGCCGTGCGCTTCCCGATCTCGGTGAGTAGCCTGCCGAGCCGCTTGATGTTCGTCGCGTCGACGGGCCACCCTTTCGGCCGCTCGTCGATCAGCTGCAGGTACAACCCGCCTGCCTCAGCGAGGAACTTTGCATGTGCGACGTGCTCGTCGATCGTGCTCGCTTCGACCGCGGGATCGACCGAGACATTACCGCTGGACAGGGCGACGAAGGTGAGATGGTGCTGCGCCAGCAGATCGCGTAATGCCGATGGTTGCTCGGCATACTTCGCCAGCACGTTGCCGCGGAGCTGAATACCCGGCCAACCCAAGGCGCTGATGTCCTCGATCGCCTGTTCGTCTTCTCCGCCCCAGGTGATCGCCGCGTAGCCGAGCTGGATGCCACTCGGCGCGCGGCGTACGATGCTCGCGCCTAGGGGTCGAATCGGCATGAAGGCACCGGCCGCTGCACTGACGCCAAGTTGGCGAAGGAAATCACGACGTGAGCTCATCGCTGACACCTGAGACGGGGTCCCTGCATTTTGGCGCTGGAGGCGATCAGTCGCAAGGACCAACGACGCTCGTTATGTGGCGATTCGATCTCGAGGGCACGCCGCAAGGCGATCTCGAGCCTCTCGCGTTCAGCGTCAGGCATTAAACGTTTACTCAACCGCTGGAGCTTGTGGCCCGTTGCGCCCACGCGCCACGACAGATGAATGGGATCGGCGGCAAATCACCAACGCGTCGAATGGTTCCCGGCTGCTGTCGTTGCTCTTCTGCAGTCGGCGAGCAAAGCGTACATGGTCCTCATTCGACCCTGTCCGGCCAGACGCTCCGATCCATGACCGCGTCTATACCACGAGCTTCCGCACGTGCCATTCGCGTCCTGATCGCGGACGATCACGCTGACGGCGGGACCTACGTCGTCCTCGTCGCTCGAGGCCACAGCAACAAAGAAATCGCCTCCACCCTCGACGTGAGCGTGAAAGCCGTAGAGACGCACAAGGCGAACGGCATGGAGAAGCTCGGCCTCAATAGTCGAGCGGCGCTTGTCCGCTTCGCCCTGGCTGAAGGGTGGCTCGCCAGCAAGGGCACCGCCTACGTCGACGTTGCCAGCAAGGCAAAAAATCCCTGAATCGTGAAGAGCGCGCCGAGTCCAACCCACGGTGGCCAGCGCCTGGGATAGAGATCTGAATACGTCCAGAGCAGCGCTGGAATCGCCGCGAGAATATGTCTGTCGAAGTAGTGAAATCCCCAAACACTGCCTGTGCAGAGAACGAAGATCGTGTTGCCAAAAAGCCAAACGCCCGCGAGTAGAGAGAGGTCGAACGCTTCGGAGTGACGTAACGACCACATTCGTCTCCCCGCCAGGATGCAGCCGACGACGACGAACAACACATACGACCACACATATCCAACTTTCCAGAGCGGCACCGGCGTCTTGAGTGGAGTCATAATCAACGACGCAAAGGGCCATGACAATACTTGCCCAGCGAACGTGTCCTCACTCGATGCGTAGATCTTGACGCCTTCGAGCGCGTCTCCTCTCCAGAAGTGCAGCACGAGGAAGCCGGCTGCGACGACGGTGCCAGCGATCAGACTGACCAGAATTCCCGCACGGAGCTGCTCGCGCCCCATCTTCGTTTCGAATTCTGGCTGGATGGTGTGAATGC
>DATEGN010000140.1:0-3790 GCA_035280125.1 Gemmatimonadaceae bacterium
ATATACGCCTGCACGATGGTCGGTAGCGTGTGCCCCACGTTCAGGGTTCCGGGGATGTCCTCGTCCCGCACGAGCTTGAAATGCCGGAAGATCGTCGTGGTTGTGGCGAACGAGCCGATACCAAGCGTGTCGAAGAAGTTCGTGACGAAGCCTGTTGCGAGGAGCGCTGGCAAGCCGGCCTTGGACTGTCCGTTCTCGTCTGCCCGGCTCGGCTGTCGCAGCCCGCCGGCGAGTATCCAGACATAGAACCCAGTGAAAACGCCCAGCGCGATAAACAGGATGACGCGAGCGTCGAGATGAGCGATCTGCATAAATGCCATCTCTGGCGTGAAGAGGATGACGAGGGGACGTTTTCGTTACGTCCGGGTTGCGAAGGACGCTGTGAGGCCGTCCCGAGCGGCAATCAATTCACCGCCAGAACCGTCTTGCCGCAAGGGTCGCCGTTTCGCATCGTCAGTAGGGCGGCGTGCAAATTCCTCGTCGTTAGCGCTCCTCGGGATGACAACACATGAGAATAACCCCGCTATTCGCGGCCTTGCTTGTGGGCACATGCACAGCGGCCGCATTCGCGCAACAGAAGCCCGGCGCTCCAGCGTCGACAGACACCGCTGCCGCGCGACACCTTCGGGACGAGCAACGTGAAGACCCGAAATTCGCACCGGACCGACACGAAGGTGAAGGCCCCTTCCAGCGCCTGGTGATTCGTGGCGCGACGCTGATCGATGGGACCGGCGGACCACCGCGGGGGCCAGTCGATATCGTCGTCGAAGGCAACCGCATCATCGACATTGCCAGTGTCGGCGTGCCTCACGTACCGATCGATTCATCGAAGCGGCCGAAGCGCGGCGCGCGCGAGATCGACGCCACAGGCATGTATGTCATGCCCGGCATCGTCGACCTGCACGTGCATCAAGGGACGCCTCAGAAGGCTCCCGAATCGGAGTACTACAACAAGCTCTGGCTTGCCCACGGCATAACGACGGTGCGCGGCGTTCCGTTCGCGAGCTTCGCGTATTCTGTTCACGAGAAAGAGCGCAGCACGAAGAACGAGATCACGGCGCCGCGCTATGTCGTTTATCAGCGGCCAGGCACGGGTTGGGGGCAAGGCCCCGTGACGACACCAGAGCAGGCACGCGCGTGGGTCCGCTGGATCAAGGCACACGGCGCCGACGGACTCAAGCTCGGTGCCGAACGTCCGGACCTCATGGCAGCGCTGCTCGACGAGGCGAGAAAGCTCAACATGGGATCGACGGCGCACCTGCAGCAAACAGGCGTCGTGCAGATGAACGCTGATCAAGCGACCGCGTTAGGCCTCCAAACGGTGACGCACTTTTACGGACTGTTCGAGTCGATGTACGACAGCGCTTCCGTGCAGCCGTATCCGGTGGATCAGAATTACAATGACGAGCAGGATCGCTTTGGTCAGGTGGCGCGCCAGTGGACGCTCGTCACGCCTCACAGCGAGAAGTGGAAGCAATTTCTGAAGAACCTGAAGGAACGCGATGTCACGCTGGATCCGACCTTCAGCATCTACAGCGCAGGACGAGATCTCGCTCGCAAGATGAACCTGCCGTGGCATCAGAAGTACACACTGCCCTCGCTCTATGCGTACTACCAGCCCAGCCGCACGAATCACGGATCATACTGGTACTACTGGACCACGTGGGACGAGGTCGCGTTCAAGAACTTCTATCGCGTGTGGATGCAGTTCGTGAACGAGTACAAGAACATGGGCGGAAAGGTGACCACGGGCTCGGACGCCGGATTCATCTTCAGCACGCCGGGCTTCGCGACAATCGAGGAGATGGAGATCCTTCAGGAGGCGGGCTTCCATCCACTCGAGGTCGTCCGCAGTGCGACGATGTACGGCGCTCAAACGCTTGCCCAGCGAACCGGCAAGGAGCCGGAGATCGGTGTCGTTAGGCCCGGCATGCTCGCCGACATGCTCGTCGTCGACGCGAACCCGCTCGAGAACCTGAAGGTGCTGTACGGGACGGGCTGGTTCCGTTTGAACGACAGCACGGGCAAGGTCGAGCACGTCGGCGGCGTGAAGTGGACGATCAAGGATGGGATCGTCTATGACGCGAAGGCACTGCTTGCGGATGTTGGAAGAATGGTCGAAGAGCAGCGGCGCTCACCGACACTGGCCGGGCAGAAGGCCCCTTAGTTATCTGATCCGATAGCGGTTCACCGTAGAGGCGTCGCGGCCGCCCGAGAGCACGAACAAGTACTCTCCGCGCGTCGCGACGTCCGCTGTCCAGCGGCCAGTTCCGCGCTGACTCGCGCTGGCGAGCGTTAGTCGTAGCGCATGGCGCGTGGACGGATCGACGATCACGGCCCGCGTGCCGAATCGCTCCGCCGCCGCCACGCGGTCCGCGGACTCGATGTGGATGACGTCGAATGCCGGCGGGAGCTCGGCAATCCGCTGAATCGTCGACGCACTCGAGACTCGCCAGATGCCCGTCGCGTCGGATCCTCGATCGACGCAGAGCACCCCTTGGTCAACCTCGGAGGCGCAGAGTGGAAATCCGTCCAGCTCTGCCACGAAGTGCTCGCCGCCGCGCCCGGAGCTACGGAGCTCCCAACGCATCGACCCCGCCATCGCGAGGAGCAGCGGCATCAACTGCGGCGTGCTGCGTATCCCGCCTAGCGTCGCCCAAAGCATGCTGCCATCCGCAAACGCAGCGATCGATTGCGACATCTGCTCACCCGTCTCTTGCTCCTCTCGGATCGTCGCTAGGCGCGACACCTTTGGTCGAATGCCGCCGAAGGTGTCTGATACGACGACCAACGACTGGCCATCAGCGGCGCGACCAGTCACGATCCAGGAATGGCGCTCCCGATCGACGAACAGCTCGGGTGAATCGATCAGAGGCAAACGCTGTCGCCAGAGGACCGCGACACCCCCACCCGCGTCCTGCGTTACGCGCTCACTGCGCAGTTCCAGGCTGTCGGCATCATTCGCATCCAGTGCGAGGAGGGTCTGGTCATCCAAGAACACGATCTTCGCCGCGTCGCTGGTGCGCAGGGTCTGCACCGAGTCGCCGAAACGCCCAATGACGTACCGCGTTCCGTCGATTCCGCGGGCCATCCGATGATATTGAGTGACCGCGAACGCCGAACCGTTAGGCGATACGGTGAGAGTGAGTGCCCCACCCGCGATCGAGACGTTTCCAGCGCCGATCAATCCTCCCGTTGTCCACGTCAGCAAGCGTGTACGGCCGAATGGCCATGCGTCTCGTGCGACCACGGCGCCAGCGCCGAAACCGACGCACGTCACGAGAACACCGCCGAGGCGCCACCATCGTTGCGGCAACGTGAGCAGTGCGCCGCCGATGCCGAGCAGCAGAATGGCCGCTGAGATCGCGAGTTGATTGCCAACGAGTGACGTTGGACGTACGCCAGCGAGCGGTGCGATGCTGATGACCAGAATCGCCACGACCGCTCCGAGGACGCCGATGAGCAGCCATGCCTCGCGCAGAATGCGCCGGGACGCGGCGCGACTTGGATCGAGGCGTGCTCGTCGTGCCGCGAGAGCAGTCAGTGTGATGGCAACAGCCACGGCGCCGAGCGCCGCGATCTGGCGAACTGGATCGGCCCACGAGATGACGCGCGCCGCGACCACGACGCGCGCGAGCGCGATCGCGGCCGTTGCCGCAATCGCCGCGGTGAGCGTGGGCCGTATGAGGACGAGCACCAACGGCAGGAAAACGAACCCGAGCTCGCCGGCCATGCCGAGTAGTACGACGAGGGCGAGAGCAAGCCAGCGGACGGCCGGAGCGCTCGCGGG
>DATEGN010000141.1:0-2437 GCA_035280125.1 Gemmatimonadaceae bacterium
TGTTCCTCGAGACACTAATCGGATCGCCATAGCGTCCGAGGACTCGGCAGATCGGTGTACCGGCTTTTGCCAGCTCGAGGCGAGCAGACTGCCAGTTATCAGCGACCTGCTGCGCGGTGCAGCCGTAATCGCCAGCGAGGCGAGCGGCAGTCGGGGCGTTGCTACCAGCCGGCGTCACGCTGTACGCGCTCGAATTCTGGCGGTGCAGGTGAGAGCAGGCCGCCAAAGTGGACATGGCGGCGATAGCGAGGGGGGCAATCGTTCGAATGAAATGACGCATAGGCGGTGGGGTGATACGACGCAGTCCAGCGCATGCGAGACTTGCGCCGCCGCGGCGATTGTGACGTACCTCACGATTCACCGACATCGGTGGCCATTATGAGGACGATCGTACGCTCCGCGACGACACTCCGCGGACGGGCGGTACCTCCCTCAATCGCGGGGATAAATCACCCACCGCGCGCCGTTATGCAGCGCGCGCGTAAACATCTAAACCCGAACACGACGTCCCGTTAGGAAACGCCGTGTTCGGTCATCCACTCGTCAGGCGGCGCGGCCGCGCTTCGGCTGCGCGCGACGCGTCTGTTTGAGCCACCGCTCCGCGGCCCGCAGCGCTGAGGCCTTGCCCCCGTGGCTGGCATCGCCAAAGAACGCACTCGCCTTCGGCCGCCATCCCTTGGTGGTCTTCCGATAGCCAACGCGAACGAAATACCCGTGCGTCCTGGTGGTTGCCTGATCGATGCGGCTGATGCCCGGCGTCAAGCCGCGGCGTGAGGCGGTGCGTGGCATTTAGTGGGAAGTCTGAGGTTGATCACGATGCTGCGCTCTCGCAAGAGAGACCCACCCAACGGCATGTTTGGTCACGCGCATTAACGACTTCTTAGTGTCAAGAAACCTAAGCGTAAGGCACCCACGAGCAAAGGGACCGCTGCATAACGCCTTTCTGTCGTTAGGTCGCCGGGCGAGACGCCTAGCGAGGGAGCCCGCGCCAGCCTAACCGCCGTGCTTGAAGAACTGGACGGCGCGCTCGTGCTTCTCGGCGGCCGCGCGCGACGAAAAGGTCCCGAGATTGCGCCGCTTACCCGTCTTCGGGCTCTTCTTCCGCGAATAGAGACGGTAGCGACCATCCTTGAGCTTCCGGATCATGTCAGTCTCCCATTTGTCGGGTCAAAACGGGCCGCCTCCGACGTTCCAGCGCGCCGTTTGTTTCCACGATCGTTAGGTGGCCGAACGGCTCGGACGCGGCTTTGCCGGACGAGTCTGGGCAGGCTTCGTGCTCAGCCACTCATGCTGGCTCGGAACACCCGCGGGCCAAGTCCGGGCCAGCGACGACTCGACTCAGGGACGCGAGTCTGGATCCGAGCGACGCCAGGGCTCTCCTTCGTCCCGTCGCGGCGCCGGCTTCGGACGCACGTCGGCGGCCGTGCCGGCCTGTTCATTTTTCTCGTCGAGCGCGAACAAGGTGTCGAGCCGCGTCAGCTCGAAGAGCGTGCGCAGGTCTTCGTTCAAATTCGCGAGCCGGAGCGATCCCGACGACTCACGGATCTTCTTCGACAGGGAGACCAGGGCGCCGAGGCCCGCGCTATCCACGTAGCCCGCTTCAGCGAAATCGATAACGAACGAGCGCGCGCCACGGTCGATTTCCGACACGACCGCTTCGCGCAGGCGTTGCCGATTACCCGCCACGAGTTGTCCCTCGACGGTGATCACGACGTCGTCACCCTGCTTCGTAGTTCGAAAGCTCATCTGTCCTCTCCCTCGCGTCCCGCCAGCGCGCATGCCTAACGTTTTTTGACGCGCTATTCGAGCTTTCAGAGGCCGTATCGATCGCGCAGCAGCTTCGCGTGATGGCGCTCGTGCCCGGCAATGACGAAGCCCAGCGCACGCACGGAGATCGGATTATCGTTTGCGATCCCGCGACGCGCCCAGTCTTCGTCCGTCAAATACCGGAAGACGTGGACCGTAGAGGCTCGAATCGACTGGAATTCGTCGATGAGACTGCCAACACGCCGGTCGTTGAAGCGGCCTGCGGGCACGTAGGCGTTCTCGTCGAATCCCGAGAGCGGTTGCGCGTCGCCGCGCGCGAAGCGAAGCGCGCGATAGGCGAACACCCGCTCGGCGTCGGACAGATGTCCGATGACTTCCTTGATCGTCCATTTTCCCGGAGCGTAGGCATAGAGACCGCGCTCTTCATCGACTTTGCGAAGCATGGCAATCGTGTCGAGCTGCTGTTCGACGAGCAGGTCGACGAGGTTGCCATCGGGCACGAGCGACACATAGCGCTCGTAATACGCGAGATATTCGTCGGGTGCGGGACGGGACAAAGTCGTCGGCATGGCGAGTGTCAACGGGAAGCGAACCTCACTGTCCCAGAAGCTAGCGATTCAAAGCAAGGGCGCCATCCGGTTGTGTCGGGATGCCGAGCATTGGCTCGTCG
>DATEGN010000142.1:0-3810 GCA_035280125.1 Gemmatimonadaceae bacterium
GGTGGGCCCACGCGAGAAAGTCCGCGCGGCGGAGATGATAATCCCACGTCGAGCGAATGACGACGGCGGCGGCGCTGGACCACGCGGCCGTCGCATCGTTCCACACCGCGGCACTCACGCGCGCGCCGCGAAGCTCGAGCGCGCGCGCGAACAACTGGTCGTCCTCCGTCAGCTCGGGTCGCTGGCCGTATGTCGCAAAGAGAACGAGCCGGCGCGCGTCATCGCTCGTCATTCCGCTTCGGCGCGCCTGCCTTCGTATTCCCCGCCTGCGCCGCTGCCTTGAGTGACTTGTTCGGATACACCGGCGCCGCCGGGACCGGTACCGGATGCGCCTTGATCTCTCCTTGCAGATATGCGATTGCGGCGTCGAGCTGAGCGTCCTGCCCCTTGAACGTTGCGTGCGGTTCGTTGTCCACGACGATGTCTGGGTCGACACCATGTCCCTCGATCAACCACTGTCTCTCGGGGCCATACACGCCCGTCTCGGCAGCGGTCGCGATTCCACGATCGACGAGACTGTTGCTCGACGAGAGCCAGATCTCACCGCCCCACGTCCGCGTCCCGATCACTTTGCCGAGGCCCAGGCGCTTGAAGCCCTCGCTGAATGCTTCGCCGTCGGAGGCCGTGTTCTCGTCCGCCAATACCACCATGTGACCACGAAATGCGTACTGCATGTTCCAGTAAGGGTTCCCGGTACGCGCTTGCCAATAGAACCAGGCCTTTCGCATCAGGCGCTCGAGCAGCCAGCTGTCGATGTTACCGCCGTTGTTGTGCCTAACGTCGATGATCAACCCCTGGCGGTTGAACGCTGGATAGTAGTCGCGCGCAAACTGCGCGATGTCGTTCGGTCCCATCGCGCGGAGATGCACGTATCCGATCTGGTCGCCGCTCTTCTTCTCGACGTCGACCCGCCGCGTGTACTCCCACTCCGAGTAGCGGAGTCCCTGGTCGCGCTGTTGGCTGATCGGCGTGGCGATCACTTCACGGTCGCCGCCGCTCTTTGGCTTCACGCGGAGCAGCACCTGCCGATCGGCCTGGTCCCGCAGCAGTGAGCCGATGTCGGCAACGCTCAGCGTGGGGATGCCATTCACCGCCTCGATGACGTCGCCTTCGTTGACGTTGACACCGAAGCGCGCCAGGGGCGAAAGATCCCGCGGCGAATCAGGGTCGCTCTGGTAAATATGATCGACGCGATAGCCGCCGGCGGACTCGTCGCGGCTGAGCAGCGCACCTAACGATGCCGGCGCGACGGCATCGGTGCCGCGGCGCATGTCGCCGCCATAGACGAAGATGTGCAGCGCCGAGAGCTCGCCCACCATCTGTGCCAGGATGTCGCTCAGCTCGGCGCGATCGGTCACGCGATCGACGAGCGGCCGATAGTGTTCTCTCATCGCTGGCCAATCGACGCCGTTCATGCCGCGATCGTAGAAATAGTCGCGCTCGAGGCGCCACGCGTCGGTGAACTCCTGCCGCCACTCGTCGCGAGGCTCGAAGTGCAGCACCCAGCTCTGAAGATTCACCTGTGCTTTCGAGAGATCGGTGGGCGCCTTCGCGCCTGCGTCGACGACATAGATGTCGTTGCCGCGCCGAACGAGAACCTTCTTGCCATCGAGCGAGAGCTCATACCCGCGAACGTCGGCCATGAACGTCTCGGGCTTGGGATCCTTGTTCTCGATCGGGAAGCTCATCAGCTGCGGCCGAGCGGAAAAGCCGGCGTCGCGCGAGAGGTAGTACAGGTGCTTGCCGTCGGTCGAGAGGAGGCCGTAGTTGCCCGAGGGCACTGGCACCTCGATGATTCGGCCCTCGATCCCGTTGAGGTCGATCGTCAGCCGCGGCGACGGCGGCACGCCCTGCCGCGCGGCCGGCGGCTTGATGCTGTCCGGAGGCGGCGCCTTGGCGCTGTCGGTCTTGATCGCCACGGGCTTCCCGGCTCCGAGCTCGTCGTCCGCCTGGAACGGATTGCGCTCGTTCGGCGACAGCGCGAGCGCATAGATGAGCGTCTGCTTATCGAAGAAAGGCTCCGGCGCGCGTGACCCCCACGGGCCGCCGACGAGCGATTGGAGATTCCGATCGGAGAGGAAGTAGAGCCATTTGCCGTCGGGACTCCATGTCGGGCTTTCGCTGTCATACCGATCGGACGTGACCGCCGTCGCCTTCCCACTCTCGACGGAGTAGAGGAACACCTGATCGAACTGGTTGTCCGCGGGCGCGGCGTACGCGAGCCACTTTCCGTCGGGCGACCAACGCACGCCACTGAAGCCGCCGTCTTTGTTCACCGCGAGACGCGTGTTCTTCTTTGTTTGCGTATCGAAAATCCAGAGCTGTTGATCCTTGTCCGTATGCGCGATGTAGCGGCCGTCCGCGGAGGGAATGCCGTCCCAACGGAGGACTCTGGCGTCGCTCGTGAGCTGCGTCGGTGTGCCGATGCCATTCGCCGAGACGCGCCAAAACTCGACTTCTCCACTCTGATCGGTGAGCGCGAGAAGGCCTTTACCGTCGGGCATGAACCGCGCATCGCGAACGCGTACCTTCTTGTCGCGAAACGCTTCGACCAGACGACCCTGCTGCACCGGCGCGACGAAGAGCTGGCCGCGCGCCGTGAGGACGACGCGATCGCCGTTAGGCGAGAGGTGAACATCCGAGATCCACTCGACCGGATTCTTGATCCACTTCTCGCGCGTCTGCTCGAAGTCGGAGACGAGCGTAATCGGAACTGGTGAGTCGTTGTTCGACGCGATGTCGTAGACGCGCAAATCGGCGCCGAGCTGGTAGACAATCTTCCCGTCGCTCAGCGAGGGCGCTAATACGTCGAAGTCGGCGTGGCGCGTGAGCTGCTTGAGATCTTTGCCGTTCTCGTCCATCGACCAGAGATTCATCGTGCCATCACGGTCGCTCGCGAAGTAGACGCGTCCCTTCCACACCATCGGCGAGCGGCTCGTGCCTTCGTAGTCCGCCGTGAGCGGCGTCGCGTGCTCGCCGTTCGACGCGAAGCGCCAGATATTCTGCGCCGTGCCGCCGCGATATCGTTTGGTATTACTGCCTTGCCATGCGAGACGCGTGAAGAACAGAGTGTTGCTGTCGTAAGAGCCGTCGCTTGCCTGCGCGAGTGGTACGACTGCGGTCGTGTTGGAGCGCAGGTCGACGGTGGCGAGCTCCGTGTTGGGGAGTGTCGAGAAGTGGCGCGTCGAGTAGAGCACCTTGCCGTCGGGCGTCCAGCCGACAACGACCGCGTTGCCGCCCTCGAAGGTGCGTCGCGTCGGCGCCCCACCGTCGATCGGCATCGTGTAGACCTCGGTGGGCCCCTCGTAGCTCGCCGAGAAGGCGATGCTCTTGCCGTCGGGCGAGATGGCGGCGTGCGACTCTTCGCCCTGCGCAGTCGTTAGGCGCTGCGCGACACCGCCCGCAGTCGGGACGCGCCAGAGATCGCCCTCGGCGGTGAAGACAAGGGTGTTCCCGGAGATCGCGGGATAGCGATAGTAGCCGAGCTGGGGCTGTTGCGCGGCAAGCGGAGCGACGGCCGCGAGCAAGGCGGCAAGGATGCGATGTGGATGCATGGCGGGTTCGGTGCTGGAGTCACGAGGTTATGCGGTGCGCGCGCGCCAGGCAAGGAACTGGGACGAGGCGGCCACGGCTGGCACCGATTAGATGCTGAGACACCGGCCGGGGTTGCCCCGTCTGTGTGCGTGTTGAATTGTCCCGGCTAGGCAGCAACTCTTATTTGAATCCTTGCC
The DNA here is from genome assembly GCA_035280125.1 of Gemmatimonadaceae bacterium. Lineage (GTDB taxonomy): Bacteria > Gemmatimonadota > Gemmatimonadetes > Gemmatimonadales > Gemmatimonadaceae > AG2. Next base: position 3,732 of record DATEGN010000142.1, read on the forward strand.
CGCTCGGCTCGGGCGTTGAGCTGGACAGCCACCATCCTTCCGGATGCCGACATTCCCTTCGAGTAGACTGCGCATGACC
>DATEGN010000143.1:0-6869 GCA_035280125.1 Gemmatimonadaceae bacterium
ATCCGGAGCGGTGTCATCACCGTCGACTCCGGCGGTCGTTTGCTATATGTCAATCCGACAGCCGAGCAGTTGTTAGGCGCCAACTTGCGGCCCCACATCGGCGAGCCGGTGCTCGCGCGTGTCGGAGAGATCGCTCCGGAACTGGCCCAGGCGCTCGAGCGATCGGTGAAGCATCAGATTCGCACGACGCGAGCGGAAGGCCTCGTCTCGACGGTGGTTCGCCGATTCCCCATTGGCGTCACGACGACGTATACCGATGGCGAAGCGGGCGATCTCGATCGAACCGCGACCGCGATCTTCCAGGACATCTCGGATCAGAAGCGCATCGACGCGCTGCGTCTTCGCGCCGAGCGACTGGAAGGCATCGCCGAGCTCAGTGCGTCGCTGGCGCACGAGATCAAGAATCCCCTCGCGTCGATTCGATCGGCCGTCGAGCAGCTCGCGCGGATGCCGAGCACCGGTGACGATGAGCGGACACTCACCGGACTGGTCGTCCGCGAGTCGGACCGGCTCTCGCGGCTTCTTTCCGAGTTTCTCGATTTCGCGCGCGTCCGCGTGGCGCGAACGCGACCCGTCGACATGGGCGACGTTGCGCGTCACGCAGCGCGTCTCGCCGAAGCACGGCCGGAGCGTAAGGATGTGCGCATCGTCTGTGAGACACCGGCGCGCGTATCGCTCATCGTCGACGGCGACGACGACCTGTTGCACCGCGCGGTGTTCAACCTTGTGCTGAACGCCGTGCAGGCATCGCCGAATGGTGGTATCGTGCACGTGGACGTGACGCCCGGGTCCTTCGATCCCCTGCCGCTTGGCGTCGCGTTCGACGCGGGCACCGTGGCCCTGCGCGTGCGCGACGCCGGCGCCGGCATTCCGCTCGAGATTCGCGACAGGCTGTTCGATCCGTTTTTCACCACGAAGCCTGGTGGGAGCGGGCTTGGACTGTCCGTCGTGCAACGGGCGATCGAAGCCCACCGCGGCCTCGTATTCGTCGACAGCAGTGGCAACGGTACGCGATTCACCATCGTTCTTCCTCGCACTCAACCCGTGAGAGCGGGCGGCGTGACGGATAGCCCGCCGGCCTCCATGCCGATCATCCGCAGCGCCTAACGCAAATCGGGAGCGCCTCGTGACCGACTCATCGAATGGCAAACCAACTGTGCTCGTGGTGGACGACGAATCGGGAATTCTCGATTCGTTGAACATTCTCCTCCGCAACGAGGGCTTCACGCCGCTGCTCGCTCAGGGCGGTAAGCGCGGCCTCGAGCAGCTCCTCGCGGTAACGCCCGACATCGTCCTCACCGACATAAGGATGCCGAATGTCACTGGGGTCGAGATTCTGGCTGCGGCGAAACAGCGCGATCCAGATTGTCCGGTGATTCTCATGACGGCGCAAGCGACACTGCAGTCGGCAATGCAGGCAGTAAACGAAGGCGCCTTCTATTACATCCAGAAGCCGTTCCGCAACGACGAGCTGATCGCGATCCTGCGCCGCGCGGCGGAACATCGAAAGTTGCGCGTCGAAAACAAGTCTCTAAAACAAGAGATTCGGCGTCGCGAGCGGAGCGGGGCGACACGCCCCGTCGGAAGCAGCAAGAACTGGCTCGAGGTGCTCCGCCTCGCGGAAACCGTCGCGCCAACGGAATCGACGGTGCTCATTCAGGGTGAATCTGGTACGGGTAAGGAAGTCATCGCGCGCTATATCCACGATCTGTCGAATCGTGTCGAAGGACCGTTTCTCTCGATCAACTGCGGTGCGCTTCCAGAAGGGCTTCTCGAGAGCGAGCTCTTTGGTCACGTGAAGGGATCTTTCACGGGCGCGGTGAAAGACAAGGAAGGCCTGTTCACCGCCGCGGCAACCGGCACCTTCTTCCTCGACGAGATCGGCGAGACGACACCCGCCACGCAGATCAAGCTGTTGCGCGTGCTGCAGCATCGCGAAGTAATCCCCGTTGGCGCGACCGAAGCGATTCCGATCGATACACGCCTCATCGCGGCGACGAATCGTGACTTGGAAGAAGAGATCAAATCGGGAAGTTTTCGTACGGACCTCTACTACCGACTGAACGTCATTGCGTTGCATCTGCCGCCGCTGCGGCAGCGCGCGGATGACATTCCGGTACTGGTTGAGCATTTCCTGCATCGGATCTCTGAAACGCGAAGCGAGCCGCCAAAGCAGCTCGCGCCCGGCGCGATCGAAGTCCTACAGGAATACCAGTGGCCCGGCAATGTGCGCGAGCTGGAGAACGCACTCGAGCGCGCGGCGATTCTCACCACAGGCAGCGACATCACCGTCGCCGCCTTGCCCGAGCGCGTCACGCAGCGCAAAGCAGAGCCGCTCGTCTCGCCGCGCACCCCGCCGAATCCAACGCTCGAAGCGGTGGAGCGGGCATACATCCTTTGGGTGCTGCAAAGCGAGGGCGGTAACAAGTCGAGAGCCGCCGAAGTGTTAGGCATCGATCCATCGACGTTGTACCGGAAGCTCTCGCGCTACGGAGTCGAAGCCGCGTGACCACCGTCGCACCGGTTGCCGTCGGCGCGACGGCGGAGGAACGCGACGAGCCGTTTCGCGTCGCTCAGGCGCTGCGCACATATGCGCCGCTGCTCGCCGCGGCGCTCGTGTGCGCCGTCGCGGCGTCGCTGGTCGCGCCGTATCCCGTCGGCATCTTTCACGACGACGGCGTCTATCTCGTGCTCGCCAAGTCGATCGCGTCGGGCAACGGATATCGATATCTGCATCTGCCAGGTTCACCAATCGCGGCGCACTACCCGCCCGCATACCCGCTGCTGCTCGCGCTGCTCTGGACACTCGCGCCGCACTTCCCGGGCAACCTAACGATTATCCTCCTCGCGAACGCAGCCCTGCTCGGACTGGTCGCGTGGGGATGCGCCCGCTTTCTGATTCGTCATCTCGAGTGGCCGCCATTCGCGGCGACTGGCTTCGCGCTGGTCGCTACGCTGTCGCTGCCACTCATCCAGCTCACGACGCTGGTGCTGTCCGAGATCACCTTCCTGGGCCTTCTGCTCCTTGTTCTGACCTACGCGGAACGCGTTACGGGGAACGGGGAACGGGGAACAGGGGACGGAGCGCTCCCTGCTCTGTCCTCCGCGTTCCCCGTCCCCCGTGCCCCGTCCCCCGTCCAGGACCTTCTCCTTGGAGCTTGTGCGGGCGGGATGGCGCTGGTTCGTGCGCACGGCGCCGTGCTCGTCGTGGCGCTCGCGATCGTCTTCGCCCTGCGCCGACAATGGCGGCGTGTTGGTCTCAGCGTCGCCAGTGCCGCGATTGTCATGGCGCCTTGGCAGCTCTGGGTGACGATTCACGACGCGGCGCTGCCAGCTACTTTGCGCGGCAGCTACGGCTCCTACACGACGTGGTTCGTCTCGGGTCTGACTGAAGGCGGGTTGCCGTTCGTCTGGCACACGATTGCGCTCAACGCGAGCGAAGCAGCGGGAATTCTCGTCGATCGATTCGCACCCTGGAATGCAGGGGTTCTGCGGCTGATTCCGTTGACGGTCGCACTGGCACTGATCGCGCTCGGAGCGGTTCGGCTGTGGCGACGCACGCCGGTCACGGTCGCCTTCATACTCGCGTACTTTGCCGTCACGCTGATCTGGCCGTACACGCCGTGGCGATTCATCTGGGGTATCTGGCCACTCGTCCTGCTGCTCGTCGTGGAAGGTGGCTCGACAGTCGTGCGTTGGCAGCCCACTCTGCGTCCGATGCAATTCGTCAGGCGCGGCCTGTTCGCGGCATTGGCGCTCGTGGGCCTCGGCCTCGCGCGCGCCGAGGTGCTCGCCTACCGAGATCGTGCATGGGCGTCGCCAGTTCGCGAAGCGACGCGAAGCATCGCGCCGGCCATGCGTTGGATCAGCCAAGGTACAAACGCACATGATTTGGTGGTCGTCGACGCCGAGGCGTTGGTGTACCTGTTCACGGCACGGCCGTCGATGCCTCCGGTTGCCTTTACCGCCGCCGAATACGTGAAGCCTCGCGACCAACAGGCCGACATCGCGGCGCTCGGCGAGCTCGTTAGGCGGTTTCCCGTCAGCTACGTCGTGACGGTCGTGCCCTCCACCATTGCCGCGGCGCGAGCGCTCGAGCACCCCACGTCCCCGGGTGCGCCTGCTCTCCGCGAAGTGGAAGCGGTGCCCGGTGTGGCAGTCTTCTCCGTCGTCCGACCCGGAATATCTGATCCCGAGCTTCCACGCCAATGACCGGCGCCATCGCAACGATCCCCTCGACGGCCAGGCTCACGGCATCGCGAACGGTGCCCGCCTGGCTCGTCTCCGTGCTCGTGGGAACCGTGGTGTTCGGCGTCGGCGCGCTGATCGTGGACGGACTCCCCGTCGGCGCGGCCCACGACGACGGCATGTACGTCATCCTCGCCAAGGCGCTCGCGACTGGACAGGGCTATCGCTGGATCCACGTGCCCGGCGCGCCACCCGCAACGCATTTTCCACCGGGATACCCGGCGGTGCTGGCACTGCTCTGGCTGCTGTTCCCGGCCTTTCCCGCGAACGTCATCGTGTTCAAGCTTGCGAACGCGCTGTTCATGGGCCTGGCCGCGACCGGCTGCTTCTGGTTCGTGCGATCGCGATTCGAGATGTCGGATATGGGCGCGGCGACCTTCTCGATTGTCGCGACGCTGGGCATTCCGACATTGACGTTGAGCGCGCTCGTGATGTCGGAGCCGCTATTCCTCGCGCTGCTCGTACCGACGTTGCTGCTGTCAGAGCGAGTTGCCGACGACAGATCGAATCCGATGCGGAATCTCGTCGCGTTGGCGGTACTCATCGGTATCGCAACGCTGATCCGGACGCACGGCATCGCGCTCATTGGTGCAGTCGCAGTGGTGCTGGCGTCTCGCCGGCGCTATCGCGAGGCGGCCGTGTTCATGGCGATCGTGATCGTGCTTCTTCTGCCCTGGCAGATCTGGGTTGCGACCCACTCCGGTGTCGTGCCGATGACGATGCGCGGCAACTACGAGTCGTACGGTGCATGGTTCTCGTCCGGATTGAAGGCCGATGGACTCGGACTGATCGTGCGCACGATACCGCGAACGAGCGGTGACATCGTGACGATGTTCGAGGTGTTCGCCGCTCCGAGCATGCCGATGCCCGTTCGCTACGTCGCTCTCGTCGTGCTCGCCGTGCTCGGAGGCATCGGTGCACGCGTGCTCTGGCAGCGCGCTCGAGTGTCCGCACTCTTCCTTCTATTCTATTGCTCGATCCTGATCGTCTGGCCCTTCACGCCTCAGCGCTTCCTCTGGTGTGTGTGGCCGCTGGTGATTGTTCTTCCGATTCTTGGTGTCCGGGAGCTTCTGCGGTGGCGTCCAACGTCGAGCTATCGGAACGTTGCTCGGATTGCCGTGCTCGCCGCGGGCATTCTGATTGCGTGCGGTTACGGCGTCTACAACGTGCGCGGCTATCGCCACCAGTGGTGGGCGAGCGTGCCGCGCATGATTACGCGCAACGTTCATCCTCTGCTCGTCTGGATCGCGACGCGGGCGCCCCGCGACGCCCTCCTCGCAACTGAGGCGGAAAGCGCTGTGTATCTCTACACGGGCCGCCATGCCGTACCGATTGGTACGTTCACCGTCGACGAGTATTTCGCGGCCCGTACGCCCGCGGAAAATGCGGCGGTCATTCGCTCGGTCGTCGAGCATTATCGGCCCAAGGCGGTCGTCCTCTCATCCACCGCGATGCGCGAGGCTGCTCGCGAGTTGGTGCTCGCGAATCCTCGGACCTTCGCTGTAGTAGACACCTTCCCAGAAGGTGGGTTGGTTCTCATTCCCCGACCACGATGATTGATATGGCACCCGGCTCGCCACTCACGGAGCGAGATGCTGAAAGCGCGATCACACGCGAACGCCGCCGGCATCGCACGCCGCTCGATCGCGCGACGCTGCGGCTCTCCGTCCTCGTTCCCGTTTACAACGAACGCCACACGATCGAGCTCATTCTCGATGAGATTCACGGGACGTCCTTTAGCAAAGAGATAATTGTCGTCGATGACTGCTCGACCGACGGAACGCGGCAGCTGCTTCAGGAATTGCTGAACGAAGGTCGCATCGACCGGCTGCATCTCCAGCCGGTCAATCGCGGCAAAGGCGCGGCGATTCGTCAGGCGCTGTCGATGAGTACGGGTGACGTGGTCGTCGTCCAGGATGCCGACCTCGAATACGACCCGGCGGACTGGCGGCAGCTGCTCGAGCCGATCGTCGACGGCCGCGCCGACGCGTGCTTCGGTTCGCGCTTTCTCGGTGGTCCACACCGCGTGCTGTACTTCTGGCATTCCGTCGGCAACAAGCTGCTGACGACGTATTCAAATATGCTAACGAACCTCAACCTCACCGACATGGAGACGTGCTACAAGGCCATGCGCGGTGACATGGCGCGCGAGGTCATCCTGCCGAAGCTGACCACCGATCGCTTTGGCTTCGAGCCGGAAGTCACGGCCCGTCTCGCGCACGCGAAGGCGCGCATCTTCGAGGTGCAGATCAGCTACAGCGGCCGAACCTACGCCGAGGGAAAGAAGATCAACTGGCGAGATGGAATCGCGGCCTTCTGGCACATCACCAGATTCCACTTCCCGCGATGAAGTCCGTCACGAACGCACTCGCGAAGGTATCTCCCCGAACGCGATGGTGGTTGCTTGCCTCCGTTCTCGTGGTACTCGTCGTCCTCTCGTCAGGCATCGGCATCCACAATGGCTTCACGTACGATGACGTCTATATCATCCAGAAGAATGGCGCCGTCCACACATTGCACCGCTGGTGGCGTATCTTCGCGCGGCCCTATTGGCCGCTCGGGTTCGGAAGCGATGGCTATCGCCCACTGACAATCCTTGCGTTCACCATCGAGTGGGCGAT
>DATEGN010000144.1:0-4261 GCA_035280125.1 Gemmatimonadaceae bacterium
GTCGAGCCATCGGCGACGGTATTCGTGACGCAGAGCATGATCGACGAGCTCGCGCATCTCGCCAAGCGCGATCCGTTGGAGTTCCAGCTCTCGATGCTCGAGCCACCGCGACAGCTCCCATTCTACGATTCGCACTACGACACCGGCAGGCTGGCGAACGTGCTTCACGTCGCCGCCGAGCGTGGTGACTGGGGCAAGCCGCTGCCCGCGGGTCGCGGGCGTGGGATCGCCGGTTCGTACTCGAACGGTGCGTACGTCGCCCACGTCGCCGAAGTGGAGGTTGCGCCTAACGGGAACACCCGGGTGCACCGCGTCGTCACCGCCGCCGATCCCGGATTCGTCGTTAACCCGAGCGGGGCACGCGCGCAGGTTGAGGGAGCGGTGATCTTCGGTCTCTCCGCAGCACTGTACCAGCAAATCACCGTCGAGAACGGCCGCGTCGCGCAATCGAACTTCCACGACTATCAGGTGCTGCGGATGCAGGATGTTCCGCGAATTGACGTGCATTTCGTCGACAGCGGCGAAGAGTCGCCGCACGGAATGGGCGAGGGCGCTCTGCCGAGCATCGCTCCGGCGGTGACAAACGCGATCTTCGCGGCGACCGGCAAGCGCGTTAGGCGGCTCCCAGTAACGATTGCTCCTCGCGCTGGAGAGTAGCCACCTCGTTCCAACGTTCAGTTCATCGTGGAATTCCGGGAATTGTCCCCGGCAAACCGCCTGGAAAGTCCAGAACCTTAGGGACGCTAATCACGCCAAACTGAGGGCGAATCCAACCGCGCGGCGTATCGGCTTTGTCGAGTGACCATCGTCATCTCTTGATTTTTTTGACGGTGTCGACGTAGCGATAGAACTTTGGGTGTGGACCAAAGTGGAGCACGCCGACCTGGAAAAGGGTTGCGCGGAGATAGCTGATGAGCTGCGGTCCCGACGACGAGGTGACAACCAGCATCATTCGAATTCCAGTGGGTGCACGTCCACAGCTGAAACGCACGCGATTGGATTCGCTCAGATTCGCGTGATTAGCGTCCCTAAGATTTTGGACTTTCCAGGCGGGTCTGCGAACGGATAGTCCGCGGAATCCCCCGAAGAACCCAACGTTGGAGTCCTCCAGAGTTTGCGACTTGGGCGACCCTCAGGCCCTGTGTGGTAGCAGCGGCCCCACGCTCGACCGCGCTGTGCGCGTACCACGGATTTCGGTCCCCGCGAGCCAGTCATTACGTTGCATACAATGACGCTCACTCGCTCCATCCCTGACTCCGACTCGCTCGAGAACGGCGTGCGTTGGCCGAGTTCGGAGGCGCCGTACTACGTCCCGATCCGCGACGAGATCGAGACGTTCACCGCCTGCCACAAGCGCGGTCTCCCCGTGATGCTCAAGGGCCCTACAGGCTGCGGGAAAACGCGATTTGTCGAGCACATGGCGCACGTGCTCGGGCGACCATTGGTGACGATCGCCTGCCATGACGACCTCTCGGCATCCGATCTCACCGGCCGCTATCTCATTCGCGGTGGCGAGACCGTCTGGGTCGATGGACCGCTGACGACCGCCGTTAGGCTCGGCGCGATCTGCTATCTCGACGAGGTTGTCGAGGCGCGGCAAGACACGGTCGTCGTCATGCACCCGCTCGCTGACGACCGGCGCATTCTCCCGATCGAGAAGACCGGAGAGTTGCTCGAGGCGGCGGCCGGATTTCAGCTCGTGATCTCGTACAATCCAGGTTATCAGCACGCCGTGAAGGATCTGAAGCCGAGCACTCGGCAGCGCTTCGTCGCCCTGGAGTTCGACTTTCCACCGCCGGCGACGGAAAGTGAGATTGTCGCCCACGAAAGCGGCGTGAAGCGCGCGACCGCGACGGCACTCGTGGAGCTCGCGCGGAAGGTGCGCCGGCTGCGCGATCAAGGCCTCGCGGAAGGACCGGGGACGCGACTGCTCGTCGCAACCGCGCGTCTCATCGCCGGTGGAATTTCGCCGGCGCAAGCATGTCGATCGGCTCTCGTCGCGCCGCTGACTGATGACCCCGACCTTCTCGCCGCGATCGATGATCTGGTTGCCGCGACGATATGAGAGCCGCACGGGCTGCGCCCTGGCGGCTCTCATATGGTCGCACCCGCTGCTCGCTTGCGCTCGCAGCAAGCTTATATGATGTCGCGCGCGCGATGCGCGCGCTCCTACTCCTCTCGCCGCGATGACCCGATACCGGCGTCGGCTGATTCGAGCTCGGCGCGCGGCATCACGCCTCGCCGCGCGACTTCCGCTGCCCGCGATGCCGTGGCGTCGCGCTCGGCCAACCGTCGAATTGGACACGGTGCGTCGCCGGCTCGAGTTGCTGCTCGCCGCGATGTATGGCAAGCATATCCCGATTGCCGTCCCAGAGCGGCGACGCGTCGGCTGGCTGAAGCGCGCGTGGCGCGCGGTGACACCATACACCGACTCGGAGAGTGTACCAGCAAGTGATGGCGAGTCGCTGCGACTGCCGTCGATGTTGGCCGCAAGCTCCGGTCGTGACGTCGCCCTCGCGCGCTATCGGTTGATCGCCATCGAGCAGGCCGAGCGCGTCGTGCGCGGCACCGCGACCGCGGCGGCGCGGTTGGACGACGCACTCGAGCGCGACCTGTTCCTGCTCCGCGAGAGTGCCGCAATCGACGCGTCGATCGCGGGCAATGTCCGCAACCTCGTCCCCGCACTGGTCGCGGCACGCGCCGAAGCGCTCGAGCGACGGCCAATTCTCGAGGGCTTGGCCGGTGCGGAGCGTGACGTCGAGCGGCTCGTGAGGCAGCTTCTCGCTGCCGATCCTGCGTCGCCGCCGCCCGCGCTCAGCGCGGTCGAGGACTCTGTAGAGTGGGCCCGCGAAACCGCGGCGCGCCTGCGTACCGCTGAAGAGCGCTATCGCGGCGTGCCGCCCGTTGGTATCTGGGGACGCGTGCTGCCGCCGAGTGCCGGAGCGCAAGTCGCGGAGGGATCGGGTGAGAATTCACTCATGAACAATCGCCTGATGAACCTCGTCGAGTTGGCGGGAGCCGAGCAGGCGGGTCGGCGGCAACCGATCGCTGACGAGAGCGGGGCCGAGCCGGAACAGGCGGCGGCGCAAGCGGGAGTGGTCGAGCAGCAGCGCGGACTGGTCGAGGACGACGACATCGGCAGCGCACCGCAGCCAGACGATGGACCGCTCTCCGGAGCGGGCGCGTCGGCTGCCGGCCCTGAAGGCAGTGAGCCGCTCACGCGGGACGACGTCGTCTATCCCGAGTGGGATGCCGCGCGCAACCAGTATCGGCGCGATAGCGTGATCGTCCGCGCCCGTCCGGCGCACGAGGCAAGTCCCGATTGGGCGACGGCGACGCTGAAGGAGCACGCCGCACTCGTTAGGTTGGTGCGCGAGCGCTTCGAGCGACTTCGCGCTCGGCGCACTCGGCTTCCGCGTCAACGCGACGGTGATGAGCTCGACCTGGCGGCATGCGTTCGCGCGCTCGTCGACGCCCGCACTGGGCATGCCATCGACGATCGGCTGTATGTTGCGGTTCGCTCCGCGCGCCGCGAGCTCGCGATCATGCTCCTTGTCGACGTCAGTGGATCGACCGACACGCTGGTGACCAAAACACTCCAAGTCATCGATGTCGAGAAAATCGCGCTCCTCCTCGCCGCCGAAGCGCTCGACGCACTCGGTGACCGATATGCCATGCTCGCCTTCTCCGGTAAGGGCGCGCGGAGCGTGCAGTTGCGCACGATCAAAGGCTTCGCCGAGCGCAATGGCGCCACGGTCCGCGGCCGCATTACCGCTCTCGCCCCGGACGCGAATACCCGACTCGGCGCCGCCATCCGCCACGCGACAGCACTGTTGGCTGGCCAGAGCACAGGTCACCGGCTGCTGTTGATCCTGTCCGATGGAAAACCTAACGACGTCGACACATACCAGGGGTCGTACGGGATCGAAGACTCGCGTCAGGCAATCAACGAAGCACGGGCACGGGATGTGTTTCCGTTTTGCTTAACTGTTGATCACGAGGATTCGGAGTATCTGAAGCGGATCTTCGGGCCGAGTGGCTATGAGATCCTGCCGCGACCCGATCACTTACCGCGGGTACTCTTGCAGGTGGTAAGGAACCTGCTCGAATAGCAAGCACGGCGGAACGGCGGTCGAATGGGGCACGTCGAATACGGCGCGTCGAATACGGCGCGTCGAATACAGCGCGTCGAATACAGCGCGTCGAATACAGCGCGTCGAATACAGCGCGTCGAATACAGCGCGTCGAATACAGCGCGTCG
>DATEGN010000145.1:0-2068 GCA_035280125.1 Gemmatimonadaceae bacterium
TTAGGCGCGACCTGGATCAGCGACGACCAGGCGCAGGTCGTGGTCATCCGCAGCATGGATGCGCCGCCGGGTTCGTTCCCGATCGCGCGCGGCGTCGTCATCCCCGCCGGCCGCTACTGGTGGACGCAGAGCGGCGTGCAATTCCAGACGTCGGTCGGCCGACCACTGAGCGCATTCGGCCTCTTCTCGACCGGAACGTTCTACGATGGGCACAGCACGGAGACCGATGGCGGATTGGCGTGGCGATCGGGTGGCCATCTCATCCTCGGCACCAGTGTCTCGCGCACCAGTGTGAGACTACCCGTTGGGCATTTCGTCGCCGTGCAGTCGACCGGACGCGTCGAGTACGCGTTCAACACGCGTATGGACCTGCTCGCATTCGTGCAGTACCAGAACGCGCTCGAGCGCACCGACTTCGACTTCCGCTTCCATTGGACGCCCGTGATCGGCGATGACCTGTACGTCGTGTGGAACTCCGGCTACACCACCGACCCATTGTCGCCGTATCGCTTCCCTACGGATCGCGCGGTCGCCCGGCCGCTGACCGCAACGTTCACCGTCAAATACGCGCATCGTATCGCACCGTGAGCGCCGCTGCCACTGAGCGTGACTGCCAGAAATCAGTTGGATTCCCCGCGTAGAATGGGAGTCATCCCTCCGAACTTCCTCATTGCACGCAGCTATCTCGCGCGCAGCGTGCGGCTGTGGCTCGCCGTCCGTCTTGCCGTCGCGGTCGTCGGGGTTGCCCTCGCTTTCGATCCCGTTCGCCTGTCGGCGTCGGCCGTCGCCGCTGTCATCGGCCTAACGATTGTGCTTGCATTCGTCGAGGTGCGATGGCGTCAGGAGAACGCGCTGCTCGGCAACCTCGGCGTCTCGCAGATCACGCTTGCCGTGCTCTGTGCGATTCCGCCCGTGCTCGCCGAAATCGCCATCCGGGCTCTCGTGGCACGATGACACCCATTCTTACCGCGGACTGTGTGGCGAAATCGTACGGCGCGCGGCGGGTGCTGTCGTCGGCCACGCTGCGCGCCGAGCCCGGCGAGCTGCGTGTGCTCTTCGGACGCAACGGTGTTGGAAAATCGACGTTGCTCAAGATCGCGGCAGGTTGGCTGGCACCGGACAGCGGGTGCGTCCACTTCGACGGTCGCGCGTACCCGTCGGTCAGCCTGCCCCGCTTGGCCTCGCGCGGCCTATTCTACTTGCCGGACCACGACCTACTCTCCTCCGCATTTTCAGTCCGCCACCAGCTCGAGATGTTTCGCGTCCAGTTCTCGGGCGAACACGTCGTGCGGGCCGCCGAGCAACTAGGGATCGCTCAATGTCTCGACCTGCGACCATCCGCATTGTCGGGCGGTGAACGCCGGCGCGCCGAATTAGCGGCGGTGCTCGTACGACGACCGAGGTGCCGGCTCGCCGACGAACCGTTTCGCGGGATTGCTCCCAAGGACGCCGACGACCTCATCGCGATTTTTGCCGGGCTGGCGCACGATGGTGTGGCCGTCATCCTAACGGGGCACGAGGTGCCGACCCTGCTCCGCGCAGCGGATCATATCAGTTGGTGCACCAGCGGGACGACGTACGAGCTTGGCCCACCCGCCCTGGCAACACAACACGATTTGTTTCGATCGGACTACCTCGGCTCATGGGCACAGTGACGCGCGCACGGTTCGCCGACTGCCTAACGGGCCCGACAGCTACCCTTTCGGCTCGTACCGCAGCACCATGGCGCGACATTGATGGAAAATCGAAGGGGACGCATGACGCCAGAGTATCACAGAGACGGCGGAATGGCAACCTGCCTAACGCGGCGGCCCAACCAGGAGAGCCACCGATGTCCCAAGACGTCGACCACGCCTCACCGGACTCACCAATCCAATATGGCACTCGTCAAAGCGGCCTCAAACAGGGAGACGCGTGATGTGTGCACTAGCGGCACGCGGTCTGCTCGCCGCGAGGTCGACTCGCCGCGACGAGCCACGCCGCCAAGATGCGCTCGCTGAGTATCCTCTCGAGGGGTGGACCATGACGCACCGCACGAGCTCGATTCATCCGCGCCCAACTCGCAATA
>DATEGN010000146.1:0-4537 GCA_035280125.1 Gemmatimonadaceae bacterium
TCGATGCGACAGTATGGCGCAGTCCGGTATCGCTCGGCGCGAGCGCCAATGCGGCGCGCATGCGCTCCGCACCGCCAGCGCGATCACCCGCGGCGACGTACGTGTCGGCCATCTCGCGCAGCAGTGCGCCTCGATCGGGGATGCGTCCCGATGCCGGACGGGAAAGCAGCGTATCGAAGTGCGCGATGGCGAGGCGCTGCATGCCCTCTCGCGCCAGCGCACGTGCCAGCGCCAGACGATACGGCGAGTACCAGGGATCGCTCGCCACCCATTGCGCCGCGTCTACCGCGCGCGGCTCATACGCTTCGCGAACGACGCGCAATAACGAGTCGAGCCCGGGAGTGCCCGGCCGTTTTGCAAGGAGCTGAACAATCTCACGCTCCGCTTCCTTCGGATGATCCCCCCATGCAAGCGCGTGCGCGAGCCCGAGTCGGTACTCGAAACTGCTCGGATCACGAGCGAGCAGTCGCCTGAACTCGCGAGCGGCCTCGTCGTAGCGCGCAGACTGTAGAAGCACTGTTGCGAGCTCGGCCCGGACCGAGGCGCTGGCTTGCGGCGATTGCGTTCGGCTGCCGCGAGTTGTTCGCTGCCCTTGCACGAGCGACGTCGTGAGGCAAAGGCCGGCGCCCAGCAATGTGACACGCACGACAGCGATGCGCGTCATTTAGTTGGTGTGCTGGCCGAGCGCGAGAATCTCGCGATAGCGGACGACGGCGTCGTTCGTTCGACCGGCCTCGTTGAGCAAGCGCGCAAGTGAGAGCAACGACTCGCGATCTCGCGGATGACCACCGACCCACCGCTCGAGCTCTCTGATCGCGCCAGCGCGATCACCGCGTCGCGTCAGAGTGAAAACGTGATCCTGCATCGCCTCACGCGGCGTGCGCTTCCCATTTCCGCGCGCGCGTAGCTCGGCGATGCTGTACGGCCGCGCGTATTTCTCTCGCCACACGCGGTCGGCTTCTGCATAACGAGCGTAGTCCGCCGCGGTCGGGACGATGGGGGTCGCAACCTCCGGCGTCGGCATCGTGTCTGCCACGAGCGGATTGCCCGCGGAGCCCGACGCAAGCGAGACCGTACTGATGTGAGCGAATGTCGCGATCGCGCCAGCGGTGAGGCACGCGGCGGCGAGCAGAAAAGCAAGGGCGTAACGCATGGTGTCAGCTGACCTTCAACGGCTCGACGAGCTGCCGAACAGCGGCGCCGTCACTTGGAAAATATGCGGATGCCACACGCAACGGCGGCGCGCCGGCTGCGCGCCGACCGCGCAATCGATCGACGAATGGCGGTACGTCGCGGCGACCCGCGCCATGCAAATACACGGCGACGCTCTCGTCGATGATCGCGGCGAGGTCGCCGGTCGCGATGCGCATCGTGCTGAGGACGAGTCCGCCGAGCGCATGAACTGCCGCGACCTCCGCTTCTGGAACCGTTAGGCGTACGACGGCGAACGGAACAGCGTCATCGTGCGCGGCGCGTTCGCGCAAAGCAGCTGCGAAGCGTTCGGCGTCGAGAAGCTCGGTCGGCGAGGTAAGACTGGATTGCGTGAGGGCTTCGTCTTCATGCACCGCCGCGGGCGGACGGCTCAGGTGACCACGATGCAGCGCGGCGGCGAGACGCTGCAGCAGCTCGGGAGGACCCATGTCGCCGGCGAGCACCTCATCCGCACCATCGCGCAGCAGTCGCGCTCGGTCGAGCGAACGAAGGTTGAAGCGCGTGATGACGACCACTGGCAGTCGCGTCGACTCACGCACGGTTCGGCGAATGAGGTCGCGCGCACGATCGAGCGTGGCGTGATCGGTCTCGATGATCAACGCGGCCGCGTTTGGCGCCATCGGCAGTTTCTGATGAATCTCGACCTCGTGCTGGAGACGAAGCGTCGAGAGAAGCTCCTCGGTTGCCGATTCGACGACGCGAACGAGATAGAGAGGACCGGCCGGACCGGCCACGGACTCGCTTGTTACCAGCGGTTCCTCGAGTGGTGCTCCGAGCGCCACGGCCGGCTGTCGCAGTGATACGACCTCGAGCGTGCGTGTTGCGTTGTCACGTACAATGCGAAAGACGCCTGCTGCAGCATGCACCAACGGCTCGAGACGACGATCGTAGTCCGATGCGAGGTCCTCCGAATGCGTCAGCAACGCGGTCGACTGGCTCAGCTCCAGCAGTTCGGCGAGCGCAGTGGCTGCGACAGGCGAAGCGGAGCCATCTTCGAGAAGTGGTACGAACGGATCGATGGCAAGCCGTCGCGGCCTCTGTTCACCGATGGCTCGTCGAAGATCTTCGAGGGCGTGGTCGGATGTACCGGCTTTCGCGATCCTGCGAGCGAAGTCGGAGCGATAACGGAGCACGACCGCCTGATTCTCCCGAATCGCGCTGCGGAGATCGATGCCCATGTGACTGGCTTGTGTAAACAGGTCCTCTCGAGCAGAGTGCGTAAGCATCAGCACCTTTTCACCAGATCGGAGGCCCTGATTCAGGAACTGGAGGGCGAACAGCGTCTTGCCCGCGCCAGCACCGCCTGTGAGGAGGTACGATCGGCGTGGGCGGAAGCCGCCACAGAGTTGATCGATTGGGACGATTCCGCTTCGAATCATTCAGCTACGTTGTGCGCTCGCGGGCGAACAGGGTGTCAATTCACGTGCCGATCACTGCTTGGGACGGCAGCGCCGACATGCCGCCGACGCTCGAGTGATGTTGAGCACACTTCGCGCCCAATCTTCGGGCCGCCGAACACTGGTGACCCAATTAACTCCGATTGTGCCCGCGACTTGGCCGTGTGGAATCGAGTTTGCTTCAGCTCGGGTGCATGGCAAACAGGAACTTCGTCGACCGTTCTGGAATGAACTGGCACGTGTGGAACACTGTTCCGATCACGGGCGCCGTGATCAATCCTGGCTTCGAGAAAGGATGGCTAACATTCGAGTCTGAGGCGGGTGTGTTGAGACGGCTCGCGCCCGTGCCGGAGGGCTGGAACGATCTCCCCACGGAGCAACTGCGGCTTTTGCTCGAGAGCTCGAAGGTAGTGCCGCGCCATACCGGGCCGATGCGCCGGATAACGCCGCCGAGCGGCGCCGATCGCGAGGTACCCGATGTGCACGAGGCGAAGTGACCGCGTACATTCCGGCTTCACTACCATAAGCAAGCATGTCAGAAGCAATCGACGCGAAAGAACTGGCCACTCGGGTCCACGAGCTGGTCGACCGATTTGACGGTGGCGACGTCGTCACTGCCGCTCGTCGCATCGGCGCTCGCGAGTCCGATTTGCGAGCGATACTCGCGGCGGAAAGCGGTTACCCGAGTCTCGCCGCTCTTTCGGCAATCGTGCGTGGATACGACGTCGACACGTGGTGGCTGATCTGCGGAGAGAGCGAGGAAGGAAGGGAGTTGCCCGCTGAGCGACGCGTTGGGACACTGAACCTCCTGTCCGAGCTCGGTACGACGTTGACGCTGCAACGACGGCTGCAGGGCGCCCCGCCTCGTGCGAGTGACGGGCTGGCGAACGCCTAACGATCGCGCAGCGCGTCCGCGATAGCGCTGAGGCCACATACGAGCGGCGTGCCGCTGACCTGAGAGCGAAGTCCACCGCAGCTCTTTGAGCGCCGAGTTAGCTGTCTCAGCGGGCCATGGACGACTGCCGGCACGTCGTATCGCGCGCGAGCCCTGTTCGTCAATTTGTGGCGAAAAGGAGATCCTTCCCTCAGGAGGACGTCTGGGGTGTGATGTAATGCTGCGACGCCGAGGGAAACGTTGATTATGATTTCAGCATGAGTTTCCACCCGAACGACGTCGCGCGGCGCGGACGGCAGGCTAGTGTGCTGCTGTTGATCGTCATCGGCTTCCTGCTGAGCGCATTTTTCCGCACGCAAATCCTTCGCAACCAGCAGTGGGTTCTACAAAGCGAGGAAAATCGGTTGCGCGAGGTGCCGCTCCCGGCGTCGCGAGGAATTATCTACGACCGCAACGGTAAGATCATCGCCGAGAACGCCGTAGGGTATTCGGTCTCGCTGCTCCCAAAATCGGAGGACTCCCTTCGGGCCACGTTGGTCAGGCTCAAGGGTACGATCGACCTCACCAGCAATCAGATAGATGCCGCCATTCGCCGCTATCGACGTGATCGGGCACGGCCGGCGGTGATCATCCCCGATGCATCATTCGACGTTGTATCAGTCCTCGAAGAGCATCGAATCGATTTCCCGAGCTTGATCATTCAGTCCGCGCCGAAGCGTTATTACCCGGATTCGGGCGCGGTCGCCGCCTTCGTTGGCTACACCGGCGAAATAAATGAGAGCGAGCTCGCCTCACCCCAGTACGCGGGTTACAAGGCGGGACAGCAGATCGGTAAGCAAGGTCTCGAAAGACAGTACGAGGCAGAGCTGCGCGGCAAAGAAGGAAGCCGCTTCGTCGAAGTGGACGCGCGAAACTCCGTGTTGCGCGAGGTCACCGACCGCCAGCTCGAGCCGGTTGGCGCGCCGCCACTCTACACGAACATCGATCTGGATCTTCAGCGTTTCATCGCCAAGCTATTCGCGGATTCATTGCA
>DATEGN010000147.1:0-5370 GCA_035280125.1 Gemmatimonadaceae bacterium
GCCATGAAGGAGCCGTTCCCTGAGGTCGGCAGCGATGTCCGCGGGACGGTCCGCTTTCCCGACGGACCAGAGGTGCCGGTCGAGGGAGTCGTCGTTCGCGCGGGCGGCGACGGCATCGCCGTAAACTTCACCCAGCTGTGGATCGACAAGGAAGTGATCGAGCGCGAGCGGCGCCGGGTGCGCGGGGCGGGGCAAGTCACGCAGTGAAGGGCAGTGTCGTGGTTCGCGAGGCGACGATCGCCGACGCATCGGCACTCGCGCCACTCCTCGGCGAGCTCGGCTACCCAGCAACAGTCGCGCAGGTGACGCCGCGGCTGCGCCGCATGCTCGCCCGTGACGATCAGAAAATACTCATCGCCGAGAATACGGACGGTGCGCTCGGAGTGCTCGCCCTGCACGTCTTTCCGACGCTCACCTATGACCACGGCCTGGCGCTGATCATGGCGCTCGTCATCACCGAGAATGCGCGCGGCCTCGGCGTCGGACGCAAGCTCGTCGACCGGGCGGAGGAAGTTGCTCGCTCGTTAGGGGCGAGCCGGCTGATGGTGACGACGCACAATCGTCGCGCGGACGCGCATGCGTTCTATGAGCGGCTTGGGTTCGAGTTTACGGGGCGGAGGTATGTGAGATCGATACCTTGAACAACCACCAGCGAGTCACAGCACGATCAGGCCTCGCCGCGCCCCGATCACGACAGCCTCCGCCCTCGTCGACGCCCGGATTTTCGCAAACACTGATCCGACGTGAAATTTTACCGTGTGCTCCGAGATCGCGAGCCGGGCCGCGATCTGCTTGTTGCCGAGCCCTTCCGCGATCAGCCGGAGCACCTCGATTTCGCGGGGAGTGAGCGCCTCACCGTCGTCTGGTGCGCCGCGCTCCACGCCAATCGCTCCACGGAGCACGGCGGACCATTCGCGCGCGACCACAACCAGTCCTGCCGCCGCGGCCGATACCGCCGCAATGATCTCCGCCGCGCCCGCGTCGCGCGGCAGGATCGCGCGCCCTCCCGCCTGCAGCAGCTCGGCGACGTTCGCGGGATCGCGCTCGTCCGACAGTACGACGAGCGCCGGTGAATGTCGCGCGCCGTCATCGGAGTCGACCCCGAGTGTGTGCAGTAGCGCGAGCGTCTCTTCGTCCACCGTCGCCAGCTCGAGAAGTACGACCTCAGGCTCGTGCTCCGTCAATTCGTCCATCAGCGAGGCAGTCGCAGCACGACCTACCACGCTGAAGGCCGGCTCGCGAGCGAGTATCGCTTCGAGGCCGGCCCGCGTCACCGCAGAGGCTGCCGCGACGAGCACTCGCGTCACGTCGGCACGCCCAGCGCCTCGCGCACGAATCGGTCGGCGACATGAGCCGGAATCGCGATGCCAAGCCCGCGTGCGATCATACAGTTGATGCCGACGATGGCGCCATCGAGCGTTGCCAGCGGACCGCCGGAGTTGCCCGGCGCGAGACGAATGTCCGCGCGAACCAGACCCTCATCGCCGTTAGGCACAGCATGCACCACACCCACGCTGAGCGAGCCCGCTACGCCAAAAGGATGGCCGACGGCGACGACGAGCTCGCCGACGCGAAGCGTCCGAGCGCTCCCGAGCGTTGCGCCCGTCACCTCGTCAGGCGTCACGTCGAGCGTGACGAGCGCGAGATCATGCTCGCGGTCACGCGCAATGACTGTCCCATCGACGACACGGCCGCGCGTGCCTTCCACCGACACGTGATCGCCCCGTCCGTGGGGTACGACATGGAAGTTGGTGACGATCGCAACACTTTGGCTCGTGAGGCGCCAGATCACTCCGGCGCCGACGCCATCGAATCGTCCGCGACTGGTGTGAATGCGAACCGTGCTCTCTCGGAGACGGGTCGCCAGCGCCTCCAGCTCACCGGCGATCTCGCGGTGCCCTGCCGCGGCTACGGCGGCGACTGCGGCGGCACTCATGATCCGCGCCCGCGTCGTCGCGGCTCGCTCGTTGGCGCACGTTCCCCAACCGTCACACTGAGTGTGCGACGCTCACCGCCGCGTACGATGTCGAGCTCGAGGTCCGAACCCACACGCTCCCCGCCAAGCAGCTCCGCAACATCCTGTGGCTCCGCAACCGTTCGTCCAGCGACCGAGATGATGACGTCACCGACGAGCAAGCCCGATCGATCGGCCGGACTGTCGCTCTCCACCATCACGACGAGCACGCCCTGCGGCGCATCGCCAACGCCGAGCTTCTCGGCGAGCGACCGCGTTAGGCGCACGGGCTGCATCGCGACACCCAGGTAGGCGCGCGCAACGTGACCACGCGTCAACAGTGCATCGACGACGCGCTCAACGGTCGCATTCGGGATCGCAAGCGGAGTCCCGCGCGCAAGCGCCGAGCAGTTCATGCCGAGAACGCTGCCGTCGGCGTCGACGAGCGCGCCGCCCGAGAAGCCGTCGTAAATCGCGAGATCCAACCTGACGAATCGATCGATCTCGCCGCCGCTCCACGTGCGCCACTTGTCGCCGACAGTGCTGATGACGCCAAGGCTGGTCGAGACGCCCTCGTCGCCCGGTCGCCCGACCGCGAGCACGAGACTGCCAACGCGGAGTGCGTCGTTAGGTGCGCGATCGGCGACGACGATCGCCTTGCTCGAGGGATTGCTGTCGAAGCGGAGGACGGCGAGGTCGGTCCCGCCATCGCGTCCGACGAGCTGCGCCTGCGCGCGCGAGCCGTCGGCCAACGTGACAGCGATGTCCTGATCTTTTCGAATCGTATGGCTCGCGGCGACGACGATGCCGTCACGCCAATAGATTCCGCTCGCCGGGATGCGAGGCCGCGCATGAATGGCGACGACGCTTCGCCCAGCGCGCTCGACCGCCGCGGCAAGGTCGTCTGACAGCGCTCGCAGCGTGGTGGCGGCGGCCCCGCGCGTTCCGGGTGATCCTGAAGGCATTCTGCTGACTCCTGTGAGGTTCTATCGAGAATGGTCATCACCCTCATCAGGAAGATGTATCGCCCGTTCAGCCGGGGGGACCTGGATGAATGGGGAGGTGTATGTACGGCTCGCCCTTCTCGGCTCGAACTTTTCGGCTCGCTCTTTCAAGCCTTCCGCCGCGATAGAGATATGCACCCCCGAACCGCAGAGCTGCTCCGCCATCTCGATTCCCAACACGAACGGTTGCGTCGCGCGGTAAATGACGTGCCGCGGAACAAGCGCGAGGTCAAACCGAGCCCCGAACGATGGTCGGTCGCCGAGGTGGTTGAGCATCTCTCGATCGTCGAGACTCGCATCGCGCGACTGTTCACCGTGAAGCTCGCCGAGGCGCGCGCGGCTGGGTTGGGACGAGAGCTCAACGAGTCGCCGGTCGTTGGCACGATCGATATGGATCGTCTCCTCGATCGCACTCGTCGCATCACGGCCGCTGACGCAGCCCTGCCGACGGGAAAGCTCGATTGCGATGCCGCGTGGGCGGCGCACGAACGCGCGCGCGAAGCGATCTGTACGTCTGTCCGCAGCGCCGACGGCTTGGCAATCGGCGAGATCGCGCATCCTCATCCCGTGCTGGGGACGATCAATCTCTATCAGTGGATCGCATTCGTCGGTGGACACGAGGCGCGGCACGCGGCGCAGATCATGGAGGTACGTGATCTGCTGTCCTCCTGAGTGAGGCGATTGAGGGGTCTGCTTTCTCCGTGTTTCTTCCGCGCCGTTTCCGGAGTTTCGCGGTCAGAGAACCGTGGGACTCAGCCTGCACCCAGGAGTCCTGGGAAGCGAATCCAGTCCCGACTACTCGGCGCGAATCGCCTCCAAAGGATCGACGCTCCCCGCGTGCCGCGAGGGCACATACGCCGCGACCAATGTCGACAGGAACACCAGACCGAGCGCGCCAAGGAATGCGACGGGTTCGAACGTATCGAGCCTAACGATATTCGCGGCAAAGAGCCGCGACACGCCAAGTGCCAACACGGTTCCCAGCGCTAATCCCACGGCCGCGAGGCGAATCGATTGACCCATCACCAATCCCACGACATTCGATGGGCTCGCGCCTAACGCGACACGGATGCCGAGCTCCTTGCGGCGCTGGGCGACGACATACGACAGCACGCCGTACACACCGGTCAGCGTCAAGAGCAACGCGATCGCTCCGAGCGCTCCCGCGATCCAGTACGCGGCCCGGAACGGATAGACTCCGACCTGCCGGTACGCATCGAGCGTATGGATATCCTCCACCGCGTCGGGCGCGAGGCGCGAGAGGTCGGCGTCGATGCGGTGCATCGCGAGCTCCGTGGCACCGGAGACGCGCGCCAGGACCACCATGCCATTCGTCTGTGCACGGGTCGGGAAATACGCCACGGGCGAATCGAAGGGGTCGATAATTGTCCCAAGGGCCACGTTAGGCACGACGCCAATCACCCGAGCCGTCCGTCGCGTTGCCAAGGGCCCGCGGGTCGCCATCGTGTCGAGCGCGAGCTGGAGCGTCTGTCCGATCGGCTCCACTCCCGGCCAGAAGGCGTGCGCCGTACCCTCGCTGACGATGACCACCGGTGCATCGCTGCGCTCTTCGTCGAGGGTGAAGCCGCGCCCGCGAAGGATCGGGACGCCGAGCATGTCGAAGTACGATGCCGTGACGAAGTCGTAGAAAGTTGGCGCGGTGATGCCGCGCGCGGCTCTTCCGGCGACGGTTGGGAATCGCCGATTGAATGGCGGATCGGTCGCCGCCGCGAGCTGGCGCACATCGGCGCGCGCGCGGAGATGGTCAAGGATGTGCTGCCGCGTTCCGGCACGTTCCGTCGCGTCGAGCCGAACGATCCCCGACGTGCGGATGCCAAGATCGAGATGCTGGAGCTTCGCGGCGTTGCGGAGCAACAGGCCGGCGCAGATGAGGAGGAGCACGCACACCGTGACCTGACCGACAACGAGCGCATTGCGAAGCCGCGAGGGGCGGAACTCGGTGTCGAAGTCCCCGCGCGTCGCCTGGATGACGTTCGGCTTCGTCGCCTGTAGTGCGGGGGCGAGCCCGAACAAGAGCGCGGCCCCGAGTGCAGCAATGAGCATGAATAGAAAGATCCGCGCGTCCGGTGTCAGCGGGACGATGTGCAGGTACGGCGCAACCTCGGCGGCAATCGTGCGAAACATGAGTCGCACGCCAACGTCGATCGTGAGTCGGGAAATCACGAAGCCCACCGCTGCCGCGGGCACGGCGAGCAGCACGGCTTCGGTGAGGAGTTGGCCGATAAGCCGACCGCGGGCCGCACCTAACGACAAGCGAATGCCGAGCTCGCGTTGTCGCGCCATCCCGCGCGCAAGCATGAGGTTCGCGACATTGGCGCACGCGATGAGCAGCACGAGCACGAATGCCGCCAGGATTGGCGCGAAGAAAAGCGCGAACTCCCTCGAGAGCTC
>DATEGN010000148.1:0-6334 GCA_035280125.1 Gemmatimonadaceae bacterium
CTCGAGGTTGATCAGAGCCCAGAGACGCTCACTGTGGTTAACTCCAGCAAGATGCTCGCTGACGACGCGCCGAACGACCGATGGCTCGAACAGGACGCGGGCCGTCGCGCGTTCGCCGAGCAGATATTCGTCGAGGAGCCAGCGATACGGGCCCCGCAGCCATCGACCGACTGGCACCGGAAAGCCCATCTTCCTCCGCTTCAGAATCGCCGGTGGAAGAACGCCACGCATCGCCTGGCGAAGGACATACTTGGTTGTCCACCCATGCAGCTTGAGCCGCGGCGGCAACGACGCTGCAAACTCGGCGAGAGGATGATCGAGAAATGGCACGCGGCTCTCGATCGAGGCCGCCATGCTCATCTGATCCTGCTTCATCAGGAGCTCGTGGAGATATGTCTTTGCGTCGACGTAGAGGAGCTGGTCGAGCAGCGACCGCTGGTCCAACGCGTCGAAGTGCTCTCGTTGCGCCGAGTAAGGGTCCAAGCTCGCCGAACCGAAGCGGTCGCGGACTTCCGGGCGGAGCAGCTCTTCCTGCCGGGCGCGCGAAAACACGGCGAAGTTATCGAAATACAACGACGTGATGTCCGCCGGTAGATACAGGGCGGTGCGCATCAATTTCCGTCCGAGCGCTGTCCGCCGCGACAGAGCGGCAACCAGCGCGCGCGTTGCATCGCGGATTCGCCTCGGCGTGAATCGTTCGTACTCGCGACCGATTGCCAGATTGTAGATGGTCGTCCGGTAGCGCCCATAGCCACCGAACATCTCATCGCTTCCCTCGCCGGTGAGGACGACCTTCACGTGCTCGGCGGCGAGACGGGAAACGAAGTAAAGGGCCACACTGGAGGGATGTGCGATCGGCTCGTCTTCATGCCACACGAGGCGTCCGAGCTGCGCGAAGAATTCGTCCGGCGAAACGAGCACCTCGTGATGGTCCGTGCGAAAGTGCGCCGCTACCAGCCGTGCATACGCCAGCTCGTTCGCCTCTCGCTCGGCAAAGGCGACAGAGAAGGTTCGAACTGGTGCGTCCACGAGGTAGCTGGTGGTTGCGACGATTGCTGCCGAGTCGACTCCTCCCGACGAGAAGACCCCGAGCGGAACGTCAGCCATGAGTCGCAATCGCACCGACTCGTGAAATCGATGAGCGAACTCTTTGACGAGATCAGCCTCTGATCGAGTGACGCTGCCGGCTGATCCGAACGCGGTGCGCAAATCCCAATAGGGCTCGATCTCCACGCTGCCGTTGTGCCAACGCAATGTGCAACCCGCGGGCAAACGACGCACACCGGTAAACAACGTGTCCGTGTCAGATGTCGCGTGGTTCGCGAGATAATCCGGCAGCGCCGCGAGGTTCAGCTCTGGTCGGACGGCGTTCGCCGCGAGCAACGCCTTGATCTCGGAGGCGAAGTAGAGGGATCCATCCGCGGTGAGCACATAGTACAGCGGCTTCACGCCAAAACGATCGCGCGCGAGAAACAGCTCGCGTCGCCGGCGATCCCAAATCGCGAAGGCGAACATGCCGCGCAAATGGCGCGGAGTGTCGCGACCGTGAATCGCGTACAGGTGCAGTATCGTTTCGGTGTCGCAGCGTGTCCGGTAGCAGCAGCCTTGCGCCTCGAGCTCGTCGCGCAGCAACGGGTGATTATAGACTTCACCATTGTAGACGATACAGAGATTCTCATCAGTGCTCAGCATTGGCTGATGGCCACGAGCAACGTCGACGATACTCAGTCGTTGATGCCCCAGGCCGATATTGCCGTCTTCGAACATTCCGCAATCGTCAGGGCCACGATGACGCAGTACGTCGCGCATGTCCTCCAACACGCGACGCTCCACTCGGCGCTCACCGCGGCTATAGAGTGCTATCCCGCAGATCCCGCACATGATATTTCGCTGGCGCCGTTAGGTATGGACGAAAGAGACCAACGTCCTCGTCGATGAACATCGACACGCCAGCCGTCGGGGTGCTGCTGACCAAGGGCGCAATCGACAATAGAGTCAGCTTCAAAGACGCTTCGGCCATCGAGACGAAGTTGCCGTCCCTGGATAATCGCGAACGCGAGCGGATCACCCGTGTTCGAGCGGCGCACCCAAGTCCACGCCGCGTCCGAAAACAGGCTCTCGCATTCATCTCCGGAGCCTGTCGTCGGTCCGGTGCGGATCGTGTCACAGGTCGACGCGGTGGCAATAGTCAGCGCCCCAGCATCGCCGCCCGATCCGGCGCGCCACGAGCAATCGGAAGAACGGATGACGCTCGAGTCGCCGAGAATGGTCAGAAGCTCCTCGTCGCGGTCGCTGTCGAGACGAACGACCGTCACGAGCGACGGTGTTCGCGCGCCGTACGTGCTCGACGTCCAACTCCGTTCGCATGTGACTTGACCGCGATTCGTGAACAGCCTGGCGCCGACGGCGGCGGAGTGCACGCCGGGAGGGCGCGCGATGAGCGCGCCTGACGAGTCTTCAGACAGCTCGATTCCCGGTGCCCAATGCCAATAGAGCGCCAGATGGTGAGGGCCAGCCGTTCGCAGGCGGTCGCAGATCACCCAATACTCGCCCCTCAGGAAGAACACCGCGCGCGAATGCAGCACCGGCGCCTCGAGCCGCTGAAAGCCATCATGCTCGCCATCAAAGAAGTCGAACCGATCATGGGTGACCCACGCGGTCGCGCGCGAGCAGGGACCGGACCTCCATTTGAACGGGGAGCTCGCTGGCTCCGCCGAGGAACGCCCATCGATGGTGACCGTGTTATGTGCCGCGCTGCTCCTGAAGTAGTCGCGTTCCGCTCGTGATGCAGTGTAGATGTACGTTCCGGGATCGATGAGTATCGGCTCACCGCCGACGCTCAGTTCCAGTGCAAGCGCATCAGCGTGAGCGTGAGCTCCGCAGTTGGGCGGATGCGGTCCACATCGCACCAGGGCCCAATCGGCATCCTGGCTCCAGCTCTCGCGCATGACGAAGTAGCCGCTGTCGGGAAATGCGCGCGATGTGGTCGCGGGCGGTGACGCGAGTAAGCGATCGTAGGTGGCGATGCCTTCTGCTCCGAGGACCCAGAACAATTCCTCCACGGAATCGCCGGCCACCAGGGCGTAATCACTTCGTTTCAACACCGCCGCCCCGACCGCGAGCGTGTCTCGAAAGTCATTCGCAGCGCGCTGGCCGAACATCACGAGCCGCCCTCCATCGTCGTCGCCGATGAATGGCGATGAACCGTCTGGCCGCGTGATGTGAAGCAGATAATCGAGCAGCGCCCCGAGCTTCGTTCGCATCGCGCCGTTGAAGCTGTCCGTTCCGGTGCGAGTCAGCAGCGCAGTGTGGAGATAGAAGTCAGTCGTGTAGCGATGGTAGTACGTCGATTGCTCGAAGTACACTCCGTCTGGCAGCACTTGTCGCTCGAGTTGTTCGGCGAGAATGCGTGCACCCAGGTCGCGCCAGTGGCGAGCCCGCGCGAACGACGGGAACGCCGCTCCGATGTAGAGAAGTCCCAGCGCCTCACCGGTGAGATGAGTATTGGGGCTGAAATAGGTGGAGAGATGACGCTCGATGTGGCGAGCCTGCAGATGCAGAAACTTTAGCGTTCGTAGATAGAGGGCGCCTTCAAGGCGCGGCGAATGCCGCACGAGAGAAAGAGACCAAATCCAGGAAATCGCGCGCAGCGCTAGTTCGAGGCTGCTCGTCCAATTGATGCCGATCTGCGGAGGATTGTCGTCCATCCACGATGCGAGATGGTCCGCGATGCACGACACGTAACGATCGTCACCCGTGAGCAGATAGGCCTGCGCGAGCGCGACGAAATACTGATGACGATTCAGATCCCAGGTGTACTTGCTGTCACCCGCGACGTCTGGATCGAGGAAGGCGATCTGACTCCAGTGAATAGCAGGCGCTCGTTTTCCGGAAACAAATTCAAACGACCAATCGGGGTGCGCGCCAAACGAGACGGGGTGATCACCGATCTCGATGACACCCGAGAGGACGTGCTCCGCGGCGTCGACGACGGCAGCCGCCGCGCGCGGACATCGCGCTCGAAACTCGGCGGCGGTTTGGGCGGGGCAGGCGAGACTACGGAAGAAACGCCCTAATGCAAGATCCTCGTGGCGGTATCGATTCAGCAGCTCACCGCCAAGTGCAGCATCGTGCGAGATGCCTCGGCAATCATAAATGCGCGTGAACGCCCGGTCGCTCGGCTCATGGCTCTGGCTGGAGATCCGGAGCCGTTCGAGGCGAGCGCGCGCCGCCTGCGCAGAGCGTACCGTCAGCTCATTGAAGGATTTTCCTTTCAGCTTCCCTAGAAACTCGGGGAATCGAGACATCACCGCCGTTGGTGACGAATGCGTTTCGAAGGCGAGGCGTTGCGCGTTTGGCAGGCCGACCCCATGCGACATTCGGGCCACTGTCGAGAGCAAGTGACGAGGACCTCACAATTGCTCGAACGCGCGAGCGAGGACGAGCGATAGTGCGAGTTCTCTTATCGCAACACCGCGAGGCGCGCTTTGATGTACAAATTCCCCCCGACTTTCTTGGCCACCTTCTTCGCGTTCCATGAAAGCCAGCTTCTCGCTCTTGGCGGCCAGTCACCGCGGGCAATCTGCGAGGCAGTCTGCGCGGAGGAGTCCCGCTGTAAGCAGTACCGCCCGACGATGAGACATTCGTCGATCTGACCGCATCGCGTGATCGGTTCGGAGGTAAAGAGTACTCGGAATCCGGCGTTGGATGCGGCTTCAGCCACGCGTCTCGACAAATATCCGCCAGGTACCGAGGCGGTTGTCACGTCCTCTCGAAGCAGTTCCGACAGGGCCGACCGGCTGGTCTCCCATTCCCGCAACAACTCCTTCCAGGAACAGGTGGATATGCGAGCCGGATGCGAGTGAGAATGCGAGCCGATGATGTGGCCGCGCTGATGCAGAGATCTGATTTGATCCGGCGTCAAGAACGACGGCGCGCCAATTCGGCCGGTCGTGACGAAGAAATGCCCCCGCCAACCACGTTCCTCGAGCAGCGCCGCGGTGTGAGTGTACGCGCTCACGCCGCCATCATCGAAAGTGAGCATTAGCAAAGGCTCATTAGCGGCGGCGGCGCGCAACAAATCACGGTAACTTCCCGGCTTGCGCGAGCTGGTGTGATCGATGGCGCGCAGATGCTTCTTGAACTCACCGACCTCGAGCTTATAGCGGTCCGCGTCGGCGCCGGGAAAGCCGCTGGCCGCGAAATCGCCTCGCTCGACTAGGTCATGATAGAGCAGTCCGAGGGCTCTCACTGGCCTTTCGCGTTTCTCTCCTCGCCCGGGACTTCCACTTCGCATAGCTGGTGAACCGTGGTTGTCCCCACATTGCCGACGGCCGACCCGACGTGTCGATCGGCTTCGCGACATCGCTCGCGATCGCCGTGAGCTTTTGTTGAAGCGCGTCGAGATTCTCCAGCACGACGCGCTGCTGAATGATCACATGCGATTCCGAGAGCTCGTCGAATGGATAGGTGTAATGCCCGTACACAGGTCCGGTATCCACACCGGCGTCGATTCGCAGCAGCGTCATCGCCACCTTATCGAGATCACGGTTGACGAGTGCCCAGAAACAGCCGTGCGCATTGCGGTACTCGGGGCAAGTGCCGGGATGGCATACGAACGTGCCACGAGAGGGAATCGAGAACACCTGAGGTTTGAGGATTGTCTTGCAGAGCGCGAGCGAAATGTCAGGCGCGCACTCCTCGATAAAGCGTTGGCACGCTACCGAATTCGGACTACGCGTACGCAGTATCGGAGTGTCCTGGGGAACGGATGCATATCGCTCAGACAGTCGGCGTAACGTCGATGCTTCCCATATCCTGTCGCGGTGTGCGACGAACAACTTGTAATACGCCCGAAACGTGAGCATATCCGCGAAGCCGACGGGACCGACCCGTCGCAGCTCGCGTCGCGCGCGCCGCCACCGCGCGCCCCACGCCTCATCAAGCACCACAATGCCGGCCACCTTCGAGAATGATGCCAGCCACCGAGCCATCCCCTCCCGGTGCAATGGCGCGTCCTCGTGACAAATGAGTAGTGTCTTCATCGAGTTGCTCGGCGTCCTCGAAGTCGTTCTTCACCGAGCATGTGCAATTGTTGCTCCGAACCATTAAAGCAACGTCGCGCGCGCAGCTCGTCGATCCTCGCGACAGTCGAGCGGACCTGGCGTGTCATTTGCCCCTGCTGGGAGGCCAGCTCTCAGCGCAGACCGCGCCCGTCCCCCTCCGATGCCGCGACGCACGAAAGACGACCTGGTGGAGCGAGCGCCGCGACTTCGCGTCGCGATTGTCGCTCCGTCTCTGCGTATCCTCGGCGGCCAGGCCGTTCAAGCCGAAC
>DATEGN010000149.1:0-8606 GCA_035280125.1 Gemmatimonadaceae bacterium
TGCATGCTCGAACAGCGTGCGATATCGCACGCGCTCCGCCTCGAGCAAGGCGCGACTCGACGATAGCTCCTCGGTCTGCACGTGGAGCTCTTCGTCGGCGACCTGAGTTCTTCGAATGCAAGCGACAGCTCCTCGAGGAACGTATTCGTCTCGCGTTGGAGCGGGCCCTCGGCGACGCGCATCTCGGTGGTGATCCGCGCACGAGCGTCGCTAATGCGACGCCCCCAGTCGTCGATTACGGTGCGCGACGGCACCTCTTGATCACTTGAATGCACAGATTCGTCTGTTGACACGACCAATCCTTGCGGCGTACGGCCGAGTGTCGCGCGCCCTCCACGTCACTCTCTCGCCAATGTCACGAAGCAGACCACCCCTCGCAAGATTCAAAGTCACAAAATCACGGTGACAAGCCGGACGCCTTGATGCGGTCGGGCGTGCATCCTGCACAGATTCGGGCTGAGAGAATTACTGAGCGGGCGTCACGAGTTTGCTTTATTGATGGAGTAAGTCGGGGATGGCCGTTCGAGAGTTCGTAGATGATAAAGGCACGGAGTGGCGTGCGTGGGAGATCACCCCCGATGCGATTTCGCCGCCAACACGCGGCGAAGATTACCTGGCCGACTGTTATCAGCTTGGCTGGGTCGTGATGGAGACGACGCGCGGCGACCGCCGAGTTCGGCTGTGTCCGATTCCGCGAGACTGGCAGCGGCTTTCCGATGCCGCACTCTCGGAGTTGCTGCATCACGGAGAGGGGCTCCCGGCGCGGACGGCATCGGGACGAGAGCCGATCGCCAATATGGCAATCGTACGCAGCTTCCGTTATCCGGGGGGGCGCGTGTGGACCGCGTCGGTTACGGTTGATCCAGCCAAGCGCGGCGCGCGAGTGCTGCGGTTTTCCGCCGGTGCACGCTCCATCGACGTCCTGGAGTGGCCAACCGATTGGGCGGACCTGCCTGACGACCGGCTGATCGCCATTCTGCGCCGCGCTGCGCCGCGAGGCACGCTCG
Organism: Gemmatimonadaceae bacterium; assembly: GCA_035280125.1. Classification (GTDB taxonomy): domain Bacteria; phylum Gemmatimonadota; class Gemmatimonadetes; order Gemmatimonadales; family Gemmatimonadaceae; genus AG2. The sequence continues at coordinate 1,008 of DATEGN010000149.1, forward strand.
CGGCAACTCCGGAAGAACAGCGCCGCTGGGACGACCGCCGAGCGTGAGTTGTTGATCAGCTCGATCAGAGTTCACTCAAGGCTGTCTTTGGTAGAAAGCATGGACACATTCGTCGATCGCGAGGGCGACAAGTGCTGCCCTGTCGCTCGATGTCAGGCCATTGTCATCGAGAATACGCGAGAGCGTCGACCGGATTTCGGCGAGTGTCTCATGAGCGGAGAGCCCTCGCGCATGCGCCTCCCGACAGAGTCGCGCTGTGGCACGTGCGAGCTCCTCGGGCGCACCGCCGCGGGCGAGGAAGTCGCGCACCGTGAGGCCCAGGAAATCGCAAGCGTCACCGGAGAAACTGTGCGCCCTCGCGGACTGAATGAACGAACTCGTGGAATCGAAATGCTCTGGCACTACGGCGCTCCTCGCCGCTGCGCGTCGGCCGCCGAAAGTCGTAAGTGACTGTGGTCCGTGTCGCGCGTGTCGCCAGATTCGTTCCAATCTTGGTGGGCGGTGGTTGGTAGTCGGCGACTCCTATCCGATCACCAACTACTAACTTTTCGAGGCTACGAGCGCGGCGATGTGGTTCTCCAGAGCACCTTTCGTGCTGCATTCGACGGGCGTTGTGCCACCACCGGGCGCGATGGCTGTCGCGGTGACCGCGGTTCGCAGCACGGAGCGACCGACGACCGTGGTATCGATCAGGGTCCCGAAGCGAAGAGTGATCTCATAATTCGTCGCGATGTCACCGGTCATCGTGTTACCACACTCGAGCCATCGCGACAATCGCTCGCCCGCGAAGCTCCCGTGCGTATGGAAGTATTGCGTGGCGATCACGCGTCGGACGGCGTCGGCGCCCTGAATCGGCACACCGAAACCGGCATACGTTTGCACGAGCGCCGGCCAGGCTCGCGATGGTGCGATTGTCAGCGTGTCCGACGACAGGTACTGCTCGCGCGTCAGGAGGAGATCGGCGCGTCCACCGGGCGTGTCGACGATGACGTGCTCTCGTCCGTAGGACCCTGTCGTCGACGATGTCGCGCATCCGAGCGCCGAGAGAATGAGGCCGAGCGACGTGAGGGAGAATGCGCTTCGAGCGATGGAGGAGGAGTTCATAATCGTCATGGCCGATGACTACAATTCGAACGGTCGCTCACAAACGAAAGAGATAGGTCAACTTCACGAAGAAACTGTCATTGGTCCGGTCGAGCGAACGGAAGCGCAACGCGTCGGCTTCGGTGAGTGTGCTTCCGTACCCAGCGAAGAGAACGGTGCCGGGATTCGGCTGATACGAGAATAGCCAGTCCGCGCGCAATCGGTTACTCGCGAACGCAGCGGCGGGTTCGAAGGCGCCGTCGGGTTGGCGCAGCAGGATTGGCGCGAAGGTGCGCGTCTCGTCGCGGAGGGCCGCCTGCTTCGCCGAGTCGTACTCGCCCACGACGCGAACGAATGTGGCGCGCGAGAGTTGGTACTCCACCTTCAGCCGCGGGATACGTCCAATCTGCACCGTGGACTGGTCGCTTCGCCTAACGAACCCCTGCAGAAGATAGGTTCCGTCGACGCGGAGCGCTTTCGTCGGCCGCCAGGCCATGGTCCAGCTCTCGTACATGATGTCGGCCTGGGCCCACTCGAAGAAATTCTCGTCCTGCCCGAAGATGAGCAGCAGACTCGCCGAAAATGTGTTCCACGTGGGGGTGCTGAGGTTGACGACGTAGTCGCGATTGGGGATGCGCGGTACGCCGGTAAACTTCACCGTATCGGTGCGACCGTTGAGCGTTTGCTCGTAGTAATAGTCCGCATACAGCGCGGTGTCGAAGCCAAAGGTCTCCCAATACACCGAAGCGCCGACCTGCCAGCCGCCGCGGAGCGCCGCGCCGGTGGAAAAGTGAAATTTCTTCTCGATCGCGTCGCCGTGATTGAACAGCTTTGCGTATTGCCAGGTGAAATCGTTGAACTGATCGAATGTGAAGCTCTCCACGAAGGCACCGGGACGGCCATACCATGTGAACTGCTGGTCCTCTCCGACGTGCGCCACGTTCGCGCGGCTGATGAAGCCGCTGCCCGCAACAAAGCGATCGCTGATACCACTGAATACATAACGAGAGCTGTACGACCGTCCCGTGCGGCCCAGCGTCGCGTTCCACAGTGGCCCGTCGGCGGTCACGCCGGTGGCGGCAGTGCGCGTCCGACTGCCCGCAAGTTGAGTCTGGAGACTCCAGACCTTCGCGAACACGAGTCGTGAGTCGATATCGGCAACGCGGTTGGAGTTCGCGCCATCCATTTTGTCGGTGTATGAGAGGCCAACGTGCGATGCGGACCCGAAGCCACGCTGCAATCGCAGGATGTTGAACACCGGATGATCGAGGCCTGACATCGACGACGAGCGATCGTCCACGGCGGACAGGAATGCGATCTCGGCGCCCGCGCCTTTACCAGTGAGCTTCGCGGCCGCCACAGGTTGCACGATGCGTCGCGTGTAGATCAGCTGATTTGGAGTGTTGAACTGCTCGATGCCGTCGAGGAAAAACGGGCGCTTCTCGGCGAAATAGAGCGATGCGCGTGGATCGAATACGAACTGTCCCGCATCGGCCTCGATCTGGGAGAAGTCCGGGTGAAACGTGCCGTTGAGCGTGAGATCCTCCGTCGCGCCCCAACGAAGATTTCCACCCACCACTGGACGCTCCGCGGCGTACTGCCATCCTTCGTCAAGCGTTGGCCTGCCTAACGTGTGCTGCGTGATCTCGGGGTTGATGTCGAGCACGAGCCCGCGATGGAGGTCGGTGAGGCCATCGATCGTGCCGGCCTGCGCGAGGAAGGAGGCGCCGGCGCGGTTGGCCGGCGTCCACGTCTGCTCGTGTCCGGAATGCTGCACCTCACGCACGACTTGCAGTCGCCAACTCTGCACGTCGGCCGCCTGAAAGCGCAGCGACTTGAACGGAATCCGAATCTCGACCTCGTAACCGTAGTCCGTCAGACGTCCCTTCGATTGATAGACAAAGTCGGGACTCAGGTCGGGTGGCTCGCGCCCGGCAGACGAGACGATAAACCCTGACGACCGATTCACACCCTGCTCGACGATCGTGCCATCCATCTGCGCACCTAACGGGTTCACACCAAACACGAGCGCTTGACGTGCGTCGCCGAAGGTGCCGAGGAGAATCTGGATCTGATCGTCGGTCGAGATCTTGTCTCGATCGGCGAGGGTAGCACGAATGGCCGCGGCTCCCCCGTGCAGCTCGTAAGCGCGAATACCGAAAAAGATCGCGGTCGGTGAGTACCAGATGAGGACTTCCGTCGAATCCTCGGCGGGGAGCCCGTCCTTCGGCGAGAACTCGGAGAATCCAGTGAGCCGGGCCGCGGTGGACCAGACGGGTTCATCGAGTACCCCGTCGATGCGGATGTCGGACTCGACGCGCGGCGCGCGCGCATGAATCGCGAGGGCGCGACCATTGTAGGTCGCTGGGGCCACGGACGCACCCGTGAGTGTCTGGAACAGACCAAGAAGAGGAATCAGCACAGCGGTCGAAATTCGAGCCGTGCGTGTCCGGTGGCAAGAGGCGAAGGGCCAGTGGCGATCGAGCGGTGACGAGAATGCGCGTAGCGAGTGGCGCATTGTTGCGTAAAATCACGTATCGCTCGAAGAGACACTCACTACTCGCCACGCGCATGTCAGAGCACTTCCGCCGGCTGGAGAGGATGTATAACGCGGCCCCCATCAACGAATATTTCCGGCCGACACTGCACATTCCGGAAGCCGGCGTGGCGGAGCTACGTCTCCGCATTCGGCCTGATTTTCATCACGCCGCTCGCGCCGCACACGGCGCGGTGTACTTCAAAGCGCTCGACGACGCGACGTTCTTCGCCGCGAACTCGCTCGTGGACGATGTCTTCGTTCTCACCGTGTCGTTCAACCTGTATCTCACACGGCCGGTGAGCGAGGGCGAGGTCGTCGCCCGTGGAAAAGTCGTGTCGCGTTCGAAGCGGTTGTATCTCGCCGAGGGCGTGCTGGAGGACTCACGGGGTCGAGAAATTGCACGCGGCAGCGGAGCGTTCATGCCGAGCACCATCGCTCTGGCAGATCTCGACGAGTACCGATAGTTCGGCCCGCTCGTCAGGCGTCTGGCACGTTAGGTGGAGGAGGCGCGGTCTCGCGTACGCGCGCTTCGGCCGTTGGTACCCACTTGTCTCCGCGGTGCACGAGCTGATACGCACGCTCGAATCGAAGTGATTCGGTGCCGTGGCCCGTGGGGGTGTCGAACTTCTGGACCGCGAGATAGACCTCGACGGAGTCGGCGCCACGTGCGAGCACGTCCGAGAATCGTACGACGTATCCCGGGCCCCGGGCTGTGCACTGCGGTGTCTTTCGTGAGGCGGTAATTGAGGGTTCGCAGGTCCCTTGAATCACGCCGCGGTCGCGCAAACCGACTTCGACGGTGCCCGGAAGTCGGCCATCCTCCGCCATCCCTCCAGCACGAGCGAGAACGCGTCGATCGAGCAGCAGCGTGAGCGCCGGGTCGTTCAGCTCGAAGGCCTCGGCGAGGGCGGCCTGATACACGGATACGCGCGTGTTCGGTTGCAGCGAGGCAACACGCAGGCCGTGTCCGCGCACGTAATGGTCGTCGTCGCCGGGACCACAGGCGACGAGCAACGACGCGAAGAGCGTCGCAATGGCGAGTGAGCGTGAAGAGAGAGTCATGGCATCGGGAGCCCACTCGTGTCACGAATGTGCTCACCGATAATGACGCTGATGGCGGCCTTGCGGTCAAACTGGCCATTGGTGATTGGTGGGTTGGCTGTCGGGTACCAACCACCAATCACCAATCATCAAGCTACTCATTGCAAGTTGTTTCGCGCCGCAACGACAACCGTTCCACCCGTCGCGCGAAGCGCGAGATTCACGGGCACATCGGAGGCGCGTCGATAGGCCACTTCTTGTTCTCGGCGACGACGATCGAGCTCTTGTGAACTCAGGGATTTGTTCACCACTGGGTAGAGCCCGCCGGGGCGACCAGTCGTCGCGACGTCGTTTCCGACCTCGTCGATCTGAACGTCGTCGAGCCACGCCTGTCCCGATCCGCTGAGCAGGAACCCGTACGTCACACCGATGGCGTCGCGTGGAACGTCAAGCACAATCTCCTGGCGCGACCAATCAGTGGTGAGCATGAGGGGTCGATTCTGCATGTAGTCGGAGGTCTGCACGACACCTTCACCGTCAACGCGCATGAAGAGCACGGCCGTGCCTTCATTGACACCGATGGTCTTGAGATATCCTGACAACCGTACGCGTTTGCCCCGATAGGCATCGGCGCGAATGCTCTGCGCGAGCATGGCCGAGCCGCGCGGTGCCTCGATGTTCGCCTTGATAGTGGCGCCCGCGAAGCCCTGGCCCCCATCGCGCCGCGCGACGTCGGAGCGCACGGTGTAGTCGCCCGAGCCGTCGGTCACCGCCTGCCATCCAGCGGGAACTTGAGCGTACACTGCCATGGGCACCAACAGCGCCCCGGCGATTGTGAGCCGTCGGATCTGCAGCATTTGTAAAACTCCTCTGAGTGTCATGCCGATTAGACGCCCGCGTTTTGGCGATGGTTTCAGTTTCGCATGTGTGGATTTTGTGAACAGCGTAACGATCCTGTTCGTGCCTAACGAGCTGCGTCGATCAACACTGCCCGCACATCAGCCATCGTCAACACTTCGTCACGGCGCCCGTGCCGATTCGCACCGCGGGCATGCACAGTGTGGAAATCCCGGATCCGAACACCGTATCCCAAAAACGAGAAAAAGCCCGCCGGGCGGACACCCGACGGGCTTTTTGTCCTGCTCGAGATCGATGACGAATCATCGATCGTTAGGCGCTCCCGCGCGTTGGCCGTCACGGCCAGCTTCACGGCCACCTCGACGCTGTCCCGCGTGCTGCTTCCACTGCGCGAGGTTCGCGTCGAACTGCTTCTGCTGATCTGGCGTGAGAATGGAACGAATCGCCGCGACCTGCCGCTCGCGCTGCCGCTCCATCTGCGGCCGGAGCGCCTGCATCTGCGCTCGCGCCGCCGCCGTGTCGCCATGCTGCCGCGCTGCCCGCGCATCGGCCATCGCCTTCCGGAACTGCTCGTTCGCCGGGTTAGACCGCTCGCTCTCGCGCATCGTCTTCAGCTTGGCTTTCTGATCGGCAGTGAGATTGATGCCCTTCAGCAAGCCTCCGCCGGGTCCACGACGCATTCCGCGTCCTTCGTGTTCGACCCGCTGCGGCTGCTGCGTCGACTGCGCCGAAGCGACCCCGACGCTCCCGAGGGAAAGGGCCAAGCCAAGCGCCATGGCCATCGTTGTCTTCCGCATGCTTCCTTCTCCGTTTGTGAGACCTACGGCGCGCCGCGCGTCATTGCGCGGGCGTCAATTTTCACGTTCGGAGAGTGATACCGGCGGTCCGAAGCGGGGGTCCCATGTTCCAGCAGCGATGGCATGGAACCCACCAGCGTGTCATGAATGGCGGCTTTGAGAGCGTGAACGGGGGGATGGTAAAGGGGGGACGGGGAACGGGAAATTGGAAACGAAACGCTGCGTTCCGAATTCCCGTGCCCCGTCCCCTGTCCCCCGTCGTCACCAAATGCGGGGCACCTGCTCCGCCGGCCTCACCATCGGATCACCAGGCTTACAATGAAACGCGGATGCAAATGCTGGCATGTTCGATAATGGAGCATTCACCCGCCATTCTTCCGGAGCGTGCGGATCTACCGTCGCCCGCGTTCGCATGGCTTCAGGACGCGTGTGTTGACGATAGCTCTGGGCGTACGCCAGGAAGTACCGCTGCTCCGGAGTGAAGCCGTCGATGAGGCCTGGGCGGCCATTGCGTTGAAGCGCGCGCTGCAGCGCATCGTAGCCGGTGAGCACGCCACCATAGTCGGCGATGTCCTCACCTAACGTGAGGCGACCGTTCACATGGAACGTGTCGACCTGGATGTAGCCGTTGTACTGCTGGGCCACTATCGCCGCCTGCTCGGAAAAGTGAACCGAATCCGCCGGAACCCACCAGTCGCGAAGATTGCCTGCGGCATCGTAGTGACGGCCTTCGTCATCGAAGCCGTGGGTCAGCTCGTGGCCAGCCCAGCTCCCGCCGAGTGATCCATAATTCGCCGCGTCGTCAGCGATGGGATCGAACGTCTGCGGCACGAGCGCGCCAGCCGGAAAGACCATTTCATTCACCGTCGCGTCGTAGTACGCGTTTACGGTCGGCACCGTCATCGCCCATTCCGTCTTGTCAACCGGAAGCCCTGGGCGATTGACCACGCGCCTCCACTCAAAAGCGTTGGCGCGTTGCACGTTCAAGGCAAACGCACCTTCGCCGACGACGAGACGCGAGTAGTCGCGCCATCGATCGGGAAAGCCGACTTTCTCGGACATCTTCGCGAGCTTGTCGAGCGCCTGGGCACGCGTAGAGTCCGACATCCAGCTGAGCTGGAGCAAGCGCTCATGAAAAGCATCTCGGATGTCGTCGATGACAGCCTTGGCTTTGGCCCGCGCCGCGGGCGGAAAAGTCCGTGTCACGTACGCCTGACCGAGCGCCTCGCCCATGAGCCGATCCGTCTCGCGCGCACACCGCTTCCATCGCGGAAGCAATTC
>DATEGN010000150.1:0-3249 GCA_035280125.1 Gemmatimonadaceae bacterium
ACGTCGGCGATCGACCAGAACAACCGGCTCGCGTTAGGCGGTGGCCTCGTGCTCGCCGGCTCGATTGGCGAACTGTCGGCCACGATGCAGCAGATCAGCTTTGCCCACCACAGCACCGCAGGCTACTTCTCGCCACAGGCGGCGAAGGTCATCGAGGCTGGGACATACTTCGAGCTCGAGTCGGCGCATGGTGTTCGACTCTCGCTCGATGCAGGCGTCGGTGCTCAGCAGGTTACCGATTGGGGCGTCCCCGGTGGTCCGTGGGGTCCGGCGTACCGAACATGGACGGAGCTTGCGCTACCGATGGCCGTTGGATCGGAGCTCCGCTTCGCCGCGGAGAGTTACGACTCGCGTATTGGCAGCGACGTCGCCACGAGCAGTACGTGGCGATATCTCTCGCTCTCTGTTTCGCTGCATTGGGCCATTCGATAGCGGCGCCCTGTTTCTCGTTATGCCCGAGCCGGTAAACTGATCAGCTTTTCCGGCGTTACGCCTTCCGCCTCGGCCTGGAAGTTCACGACGACGCGGTGTCCGAGCACCGGAACCGCCATCGCATTCACGTCCTCCAAATCAGGCACGGAGCGGCCATCCATCGCCGCGCGCGCTTTGGCGCCGAGAATGAGGTACTGCGACGCGCGCGGGCCCGCGCCCCAGCTCACGTACTTCTTCACCATCGACGTCGATTCGTCTGCATTGGGCCGAGTGGAGCGCGCGAGGCGGACGGCGTAGCTGACGACGGTGGGGGGCGCGGGCAGTCGCCTAACGAGGTGCTGAAGGGCCAGGAGCTCCTGCGCCGAAAGAACAGGGCGAATCTCGACGTCGATGTCGCTCGTCGTCGCCGCGACGATGCGCTCCTCTTCGTCCTTCGTCGGATAACCGACGGTGAGCTGCATCATGAAGCGATCGAGCTGCGCCTCGGGCAGCGGATACGTTCCTTCCTGCTCGATCGGATTCTGCGTCGCGAGCACGAAGAACGGCTCCGGCAACTTGTGCGTCTGGCCGGCGGCAGTGACGGCGTGCTCCTGCATTGCTTGCAGCAGCGCGGCTTGCGTCTTCGGAGGCGCGCGATTGATTTCGTCCGCTAAAACAACGTTTGCGAAGATGGGTCCCTGTGCGAACTTGAAGATTCGGCGGCCCGTCGCGTGATCTTCCTCGAGCAGCTCCGTTCCCGTTATGTCGCTCGGCATGAGATCGGGCGTGAACTGGACTCGCGAGAAGCTGAGGTCCAGTGCCTGAGCAACTGTTTGCACGAGCAGCGTCTTTGCCAAGCCGGGAACGCCGACGAGCAGCGCGTGTCCACCGGCGAGCAGCGCCGCGACGAGGTCGTCCACGATCTTGTGCTGGCCAATGATGCGTCGTCCAATCTGCTCGACCAACGCGCGCCGAGCGCGCGCGAGCTGACCAAGCAGCTCGAGGTCGCGCGTGTCATCGGCCGGTTTCGTCTGCGTCGCCACCCCCACCCGCTCCGTTGATAACGCGTGGAAGCTAACCCGCACGAGCGGGCGATGGTAAGAGCGATAACGGTGCTAACAGTTTGCAAACGGATCACTCTCGACGACTGGTCGTCAATACCAGGGTTGGCATCAATGCTGCACGCGCCCGACGTGCGATCATACAGGCAACCGGCTCGTGAACATTCTGCATCGGCTCACCTTCGCGCGCGGAAGCGAAGCGCTGGATTTCGTCCGGACGCTTCGCGAGTTGACTGACGCGAAACTTCGCAGCGAGCACGTGGGCATCGGACCAGTGCTGGTCTACGGTGCGCTGATCCTCGTGCCCGACGCGCCGGCGGAGCTGTACATCAGTCTCGGCGCGCTGCGGCTGGCGCACGAGCTGGGGATGGGGCGTGTGTCCTCACAATCGAGCGCGAAGTCGGCGTTCACGCGGGAGCTGCCGGCGGACATGGCGCTGCTGTTTACGGCGGTGTCGGTGCCTGACGAGTTGCGACTCCATGGAGTGTAGGCGCTCGCGACGCTGATCGGCTCGAGAACAACAAAAAACCCCGACACAATGTGTCGGGGTGATCGCGCGAGCTCGTTAGGTGTTACGGTATGACGAATTCGGCGCGCTGCTGGACCGGGAAGTTCGTGCTGTTGAGCGTCGCGATCACGGTGAGCTTTCCGTGCTGCGCGGGATGCGGCCACTCCTCGCTCAGGCGCATCGTCTCTCCGCTCGAGAGCAGCTTGTTCTGCACAGCCTGCGTGAAGAGGCGAGTGGTGCTCCAGCGCCAGAGCTCGCGGCCAACGGAATCGAGGACGACGAACTCGTGCGTCTGACCGTTCGGAAACGAAAGCTCGACGTGCTTCTTGGTCTCGTTCGTCACCCGCAGCGCGAAGCGTACTCCGTCATGATCCAGCTTGACATCGAGGTTCGACGCGAGTGTCGCATTCTCGCTGTGCGTGTGCGCCGCGCCTTGCTGAATGACGGGGGCCGCGCTCGCGAGACTTGCCGTCGAGGCAGCTTCGGAATTCGTGCGCGGACTACAAGCAAAGGCAAGCGCGCCCGCGCACGAGAGTGCGATGGCGACGCGGGACGGCGAAAGCGATGTGGAGGACATGAACCCCAGAACGAAAAACAGCGGTGAGCGGAGTCGGCCGGAGCCGGCGTCGATTGGCCGAAGCGAACCGCTCAATTCTTTCGAAGCGGGCGCAACTTAACCAAGTCGGGGACGAGCGGTCAACATCAGTAGTAACACTTGAAGTCGCGATGTGAAAATGACTTGGATCACCATTTTATTTTTCGGCTGGTATTCGGTTGGGCCTTTTTGGATTGCTTGCGAAAAATTTCACAAGCTCCTAGCTTTCGGGCGAAACGAGGCAACTCACCCGGGGCGAGTTTATGAGCCACCCAGGTCCTAGCGGCGGTCCCCCGACCAGTCGAGACCCCTCGAAGCCGCCCTCCGGAGTGCAGTACGCCGGGGCCGGGCTGCAGTTCGCCTTGACCATTGTCATTTTCACGTTTCTTGGGATCTGGCTCGACAAGCGGCTTGGCACCTCGCCCTGGTTTGTTTTGATCTGCGTCTTCGTTGGTGCCGCCGCTGGTTTCTACTCCATTTATAGAACGCTCATGGGTTCGGCCAAGCGCGACCTCGGCGGAGGTTCACGATGACACACGCGGTCGCGCGCTATTCGTTTGTGATGGCGGCGACGATCGCGCTCAGCGCCGGTGTCGCCGCCATCGTTCAGATCGCGGCGTTCGCGGTTACCCGCTCGATGATATCCCGGAACGTCATCGCTGGTTGGGGTGCCG
>DATEGN010000151.1:0-9791 GCA_035280125.1 Gemmatimonadaceae bacterium
GCCTTCAGCACATCCTGAATCGGCGAGAGCATCGTCGTCGAGCGGGGACCCGGCACACCGGTCGAGGGGTCCCGAAAACCCATGTAGTTGAACACGGCACGGATGAAGGTGCTCTTCCCGTCGAGCGGCAATGTCGACACGTTCGCGAAGAAGTGCTTCCAGTCGTCTGCCTGTTGGAAGAGGTATTGCTCGACATTCGACGTATAGAACGCCGTCACGGTCGCGTTGTGCTGCTTGAGATATGCGCCGACGGCGCGCAGCGCTTTCTCACCGGCGAAATCTCCAACGATCGGCACGATGAGATTGTTCATCTCGAGATCCCGCAGGGCGCGGTAGTTCTCTTCCGTCGCGAGATAGCTTCGGTGCGTGCCTAACGCGTCAGACTCCGACATCAGCTCGGCGTAGCTTGGCATGCGGCGTCCGAAAAAGCCGGCGCGTCCCTGACGACCGGTCGAAAACGAGTAATTCAGATCGGGGCCGCCTCCGAAAAATGCGTCGTAGACGTAGGTGAGCGACGCAAGATCATCGGCGCTCATTGCAAAGTGGTGCTTCGTCGTGAGCTGCTGCTTGATCGCCTCGAGGTTCTTGCGATAGACAATGCTGTCCGGGGATGCAGCGAGATACGCCTGCAGAAGCGCCGGTGCAGCAGTCGTGTCGGCGAGGCCAGCAGGACGCGGCCGCGAGAATAACAGCGAGAGAAACTCCGCGCGCGTCGGCGACATCTCGATCACCGCCTTGTACATCAGGTGCTCGATCAGATTCTGTCGCCGGATATCGGTGATGATCGCGATCCGCGGCTTCAGCGCAACGATGTATGTGAAGTTCTGATCCGGGCCGACGCCGAGGTAGACCCCGCCCGCGGAGTGAGCTTTCTGTAAATCGGGAATTACATATTGGAACGTCGTCTCGTTCGAGACAAAGTTATCCGATCTGAAATATCCGCCCGCTTCCGAGAGCTCGCCGACCAGCCGCCAGAACTCGTCGTCCGACAATCGATTCGGAATTGATTGCGCGGATACCGGTGCGGCATACGCGAGACACAACGCTGCGGTAGCAGCGATCTTCTGAAAGGAGCGCATGTGAGTAGTATGCACTGGCGCGAGCCGTCCGTGACAGGCTACGCTTGCCGGCGCACGTCGCTCTCAAACCGAGCACGACACGGCCTTCTGCTGTGTGTTTGGGATGTTGTGGCCGTCTCGGGTGTTCGGTTGGACCTTGGTCCATCAAGCCGGGAAGCCGAGGTTCTTTCCTTTCGCCGCCGACTGTGGCCAGCGCGCGGTCACGACCTTCGCCCGCGTATAGAACTTCACTCCCTCCATCCCATGCACGTGCGCATCCCCGAAGAGCGAGTCCTTCCAGCCACCGAATGAGTAATACGCCATGGGCACCGGGATCGGCACGTTGATCCCGACCATACCGACCTGGATCTCGCTTTGAAACCGGCGCGCGGCGCCGCCGTCGCTGGTGAAGATGGCGACGCCATTCGCGTACGGGCTCGCGTTCACCAGTTCGACTGCCTCGGCGTAGCTGTCCGCGCGAACGACTGACAACACCGGTCCGAAGATCTCTTCCTTGTAGATCGACATGTCCGTTCGCACATGATCGAACAGACACGGTCCAAGGAAGAAGCCGCCGTTGTCGTTAGGTATGGTGCGTCCGTCGGTGACGAGGCTCGCGCCCGCGGCAACGCCTTCGTCCACATATCGCCGCACGCGTTCGAGGTGCTGCCTGGTCACGAGCGGTCCCATGTCGACGTTCGGCTGCATGCCGTCGCCGACATGAATGTTCTGCATTCGCTCGCGAATGAGCGGCACGAGCCGGTCGGCGGCGTCCCCCACGGTCACGAGCACCGAAATCGCCATGCAGCGCTGGCCCGCGGACCCGAAGGCCGCGTTGACCGCGGAGTCGGCGGCGAGCTCGAGGTCGGCGTCGGGGAGGACGACCATGTGGTTCTTCGCGCCGCCTAACGCCTGGACACGTTTTCCGTGCCGTGTCCCAAGCTCGTAAATGTGACGCGCGACGGGGGTCGAACCGACAAAGCTGACGGCGGCGATGTCCGGGTGCTCGAGCAGCCGGTCGACGGCAACGCGGTCGCCGTGGAGGACGTTGAATACGCCGTTCGGCAATCCTGATTCCTGCCAGAGCGCGGCGATCATGAGCGATGGCGAGGGGTCGCGCTCCGATGGCTTGAGGATGAAGGTGTTTCCGGACGCGATCGCGATCGGGAACATCCACATCGGGACCATGACGGGGAAATTGAACGGCGTGATCCCGGCGACGACGCCTAACGCCTGGCGGATCGAATAGCTGTCGACGCCGGTCGAGACGTTCTCGGAGAACTCACCCTTGAGAAGCTGCGGGATGCCGCACGCGAACTCGACGACCTCGAGCCCGCGCTGCACTTCTCCGCGCGCGTCGGCGAGCACCTTGCCGTGCTCGCGCACGATGAGCCGCGCGAGATCCTCGGCGTGCTGCCTGACGAGTTCACGGAAGCTGAAGAGAATCGTGGCGCGCTTGCTGAGCCCCGTGCGGCTCCAGCCTTCGAAGGCAGCGACGGCAGCGGCGACCGTGCGGTCGACGTCGGCGACGGTCGCGAACGGCACTTCGGCGGACGCTTCGCCGGTGGCGGGATTGTAGACCGTGCCGGCGCGGTCGGAGGAGCCGTGGTCGCGCTGGCCGGCAATCCAATGGTCGAGACAGAGCATACCCGGACTATTCCGGTCCGGGGCGGCGTTGTCAACGTCATGACACGTGTGGCGGCGAATCGATGACACGTCGATGGCGCGGCGCCGAAGCTTTCCGGCATGCCGGAGCGGCCGCTCGTGCCATTGGCGCATCTCGTCGGTCCGCCGCAGCCGGAGCGACGGCTTCGGCTGCTCGAGGTCGTGCGAACCTGCGCCCGCGAGCGTCGCTATAGCGAGCGCACGATCCAGTCGTACGTCCACTGGATTCGCCGATACGTGTTGCATCATGGCCGCCGGCATCCGCGCGATCTCGGCCCGACCCATGTGCGAGAGTTCATGGACTATCTGACGACCGATTTGCGGCTCTCGGTGTCGAGCTTCAATCAGGCGCTGGCGGCGTTGACTTTTCTGTACGTGCAGGTGCTGGGCGCACCGTTCGAGCGCATTCCTGGCCTTTCGCCGGCGAACCGTCCGCGTCGCGAACCGATCGTCCTCTCGCCAGGCGAAGTGGGACGGGTCGTCGCTCGGCTCGACCAGCCGGTGCGGCTGTGCGTCCAGCTGATGTACGGCGGCGGCCTGCGGCTGATGGAGTGCCTAACGCTGCGCGTAAAGGACGTGGACCTCGAGCGCCACGAGATCGTGGTTCGCACCGGCAAGGAGCGGCGCGTCCCGCTCGCCGCCGGCGCGATCGGTGTGCTGCGCCGGCGCTTCGCCGAACTGCGCCGGCGTTGGTATCGTGATTACCGTATGAGCGTGCGCTCGACGGCGCTCACGCCGGCGGTGGAGCGCAAGTACCCCAACGCGAGCCGCGACTGGTTATGGTCGTTCCTCTTCCCGGCGACGCGCACCTTCGTCGACCGTGAAGGCGTGCGGCGACGTCACCATCTGCACGTGACCGCCATGCAGCGGGCGATCACGCGCGCAGCCCGCGAGGCGGGCATCGACAAGCGCGTCACGGCGCACGCTTTTCGCCACTCCTTCGCGACGCATCTTCTGGAGAGCGGCGCGGACATTCGCACGATCCAGGAGCTCCTCGGCCACGGCGACGTTCGGACGACGATGATCTATACGCGCGTGCTCGATCGCGGCGCGGATCGGCTGTAAGGCTATGGGAGGGCAGATGTCGTGGGCGCGGCGCCAGGGGGTTGTTCGCTCGGCCTCGGCGTTTTTGGTCGTGTGTCGCGGCTTAAGAAGCGAGATATGGAGATTTGGTGAACGAACGCTCAACTCCTGGTTGCAGCTAAAGTGGCCGTCATCATGGGATTAGCCTCGCGGTTTCGCCGCAATTCGGGAGACTTGGATAGCGAAGGTGTGTGCATTGGGAGCATATTTGCGGATGAATCACCCTGTCGAATTAGCGTTAGGCCGCCGACTTAAGCGAATCGAACCCGATGGACCTGGATCGTATACGAAGTCGCGCTGAGTGGGAGATCACAGTAGGACAACTCACTGTAGCAGCCATTCTCTTCGCGCGCTTGATCACTGTGTACCTCCAGCTCACAGCTGCGGGCCCGCTCGATCCAACCCTCTTTGGCCAGGCAGTATTAAAGAGCGGCCTTCTCATTCTGGTGCTCGTGTTATACCGAAGATTCGCGTGGCCTTCACTGCTCATGCTGGCTGTTTGGCCCATTGGGTTTCTCTACGCGTGGCTTGGACCTCCTCACGCCACGCCACGCGTCCTCAGAGTTGGTTTGCTTATAGGTGCCGGTTTCTTCATTGGAACGTACGGCGTGCGTTCGCTGCGTCGTGTCCGCGCGTTGGAGAGCTCTCCCGCTGTCGCGGCCTAACGGTAGTTGCAGCAGACGAGCGCGCGTTAATCGTTGGGTTGAACGTTCTTCGAGCGTTTCGCCTGCGGCGCGCAACTACTATTGTGGTTGGATGGTAGAATCGCGCGCAGCTGAACTTGGGCGTTAGGCCGACCGCGAAACAATGCCTGAGCTCTCCCGGCCCCCGCGCAAAACCGCCTTCATGGTGGCGCTCGCACTCGCGTCTGTTGCGAGTTATTGGTCTTGCGCGAGCTTCGCACGGACTCCGCGACCAGGCAGTCAGTACTCGAGTATTCTACTGTTTCTTGTGCTGAGCCTCGTCATTCTGATCTGCGTTGCGCGAGCACTATCTGGATTTCACCAGCATCGCCGCAGCTCAGCGTTAATCGGTGGCGCGGCCTTCCTCAGCTTCGCAGGATTATTTGCCGCAGGAGACGCTGGCTCTTGGCTACGCGATCGTGATTTTGAGCGTTTTCGCCCGGCGATGGAGCGCATCGTCCAAGAGTTTCAGGCCTCGCCAGACTCGAGCATGCGACTGGATAGCGCTGCGGTGCCGCGCGAGCTGCGACCAGCTGTCTACTCGGTGCGGGCTTCCCGAGACCGAGCACGGCGCGTAGATGTGTGGTTCTTCTATGGCTTTGGCTTTCCGCCGCAGCACTCGGCGTGGATCTTTACGTCGGACTCGGCTGCAGCGCCGGCGTCGATTCGAGGGTCGTTTTGGCATGGATCGCGAAAGCTCTCGGCTCACTGGTACGACGCATCTGACTAGCGACACGCAGGGTACCTTGCGCTTTTGCCGGGGCGTTAGCATGCGACAAATTCACGCGCATTGATGGACCTGCTCTCCTTTAGGCATTCAGTCGCCACCGTCGGTTGGGCAGTCACTGTCCCCATCATCGATGCAACCGAGGTGTCGGAGCTGCGCGCGTGCGTTACCGCTCATGCGCGCTCGGGGAGAGGCGGTGCACGTAATTTGCTCGACGACCCGCAGATCGCCTCGCTCGCAGCCGCGCCAGTACTCCGACAATTCGCGGATGTCGTTCTCGGTAAGGCCTGCTTCGCTGTCCGCGCGATCTTCTTCGACAAGACGCGGGATGCAAACTGGAAGGTGATCTGGCACCAGGACCTCACGGTCGCTGTGCAGCAGCGGATCGATCTGCTCGGCTATGGGCCCTGGACGGACAAGGCCGGCGTCCCACACGTACAGCCGCCTGTCGATATTCTCGAGCACATGCTAGCGATTCGCATTCATCTCGATCCCTGCGGCGACGACAACGGTCCTGTGCGAGTCCTCGATGGAACACATCGGCTCGGACGTCTCACACCCCAGGCGATCGATGAGCTCCGGGCACAACGCGCAGAATCGGTTTGTCTCGCGGACGAGGGGGCGATCCTCGCCTTTCACCCGCTCCTTCTCCACGCCTCGAGCCCAGCCACCCGCCCCCAACACCGGCGCGTCATTCACATCGAGTACGCCGTGCGAGCGCTCGCTCCGCCGCTCGTCTGGCATCGTCAGGTTGCCTAACCTCTAACGACGCGGGCGCGGCACACCTGAGCCGTTAGGCGCAATGTGAATGACCGGATCAGCACAAAAGACGATATGACTCTCAAGCGGATGGACAACGTAGGCATCGTAGTGGAATCCCTCGACACCGCCATCTTGTTCTTCAACGAGCTTGGCCTGAAACTCGAAGGGCGAGGCATGATCGAAGGAGAGTGGGCTGGTCGCGTCACCGGATTGGGCAACCAGCGCGTCGAGATCGCCATGCTGGTCACGCCAGACGGCCACAGTCGGCTCGAGCAGAAATTGGGCCTTAGCCCGACGATCTCGCCCACCGCTTCCAGCAAGGTCTCTCCAGTGCCAGAAGTTCGTGATCGCTGACATCGACGAGCGACTACGCCGAGTGCGCGCCGCCCGCGCGGAGCTTCACGCCGTCGGCCCGAAGCGCACTCGTCCCGTCGAAGGCGACTTCGAGCGCGTCGCGCTTCCCGTCGCGGACGGCGATAGACTGCGCGACCTACTTGTTGCGCACGGGGCCCGCAGAGTGATCGAAATCGGACTCGCGTACGGAAGTTCAGCTCTGGCGATCGCGGAGGCGCTCTGCTCGAAGGGAATGACGGATATTTCGCACATCATCATCGACCCTTTTCAGGCGTCGGCCTATGACAACGTCGGGTGGGACGCGCTCACTGCTGCCGAATTCGGTGCTCATGCTACTCTGATGGATGAGGCGTCGTCCATCGCCCTCGGGCGGCTCGTGGCAGATGGAATCACGGTCGACGCGGCGTTCGTCGATGGCAGCCATCGATTCCACGAAGTGTTTGTCGATCTGTACTTTCTTCGCAAGCTCGTTCGTCCCGGTGGGCTTGTGATTCTCGATGACGTGGCGTGGCGGTCGGTCGCGTCCGCGTTGCGCTATTTCGAGGTCAACCTAGGTTGGCGGCCGGTGGTGATGAACGGCCGTCTGACGGCACGGCAGCTTCCCGACGAGCCGTTCGAACCCGCATTTACTGAGTTCAAGCCATTCTGGGATTTCTAGCGGGAGCGCGTTCGCAAGGCGCGGCCTAACGAAAGGTCGATCTCACGAGCGAGTCGAGGATTGCGCCGCCCCTCGGGCGCGCTTCTATTTGATTCTCATGCAGTTCAACTCGAGGCGCTGGTCGGCACCTTAGCATCCGCGTGAGATACGACCCCAATGTCCCGCCTGATCCAGCCGAATGGCTCACGCTCGATGATGGCGAGCAGATTGCGCTTGTCGAGGCCTATCATCGGCACGCCGGTATAGATCTCCCGCAGGCCAAGTTGCACGCCGCTATCCACGCGGTCGTTGAACGCCAACTCGTCGAACAACTGCCGGCGGCTGTTGATGCTCTTCAACGTCTGCTGGCCGAGGGCCTCGATCGGCACGATGCCGTACATGCCATCGGGTCCGTGCTTGGCGAACATATACGCCAACTTCTGATCGGTGCGCTTGATGCCACCAATCCGAATGCGAGCTATTTCGATGCGCTCGACCGGCTATCGGCTAGCTCATGGCGTCGCGAATTCGGCCTCGATGACCACGACGTCTGACGGCTGCCGAGCGCTCGCGCACTTCTTTTATGTTCGTTTTCGCTGAGCTAGCGCGTTAGGCTCCATGCACGCATGTGTCGCCGGCGCCGACAGTCGTACTAGTCGGAGCGACGCGTCGGATCCTCGAGAATGGAGAGGATGTTCCCGGCCGGGTCCTTGAACCAGGCAATCCTCGGTCCGCGTCCACCACCGGGTTGGGCGATGCCCTTCTCGTTTGTCTTGATGTCCCCTTCCTTATACGTCTCGAAGCGTACGCCCTTGTCAGTCAGCTCGTCGACAGCCTCCTCGACGTCGTCGACCGGGAAGTTCAGGATCGTGAAGGTTGCGGGAGCGTGATCTCGCTTTTCGTACACGAACACTTTCGTGTCATCGTCGATCTTGAGCTGGAACATTCCCATCGGTGTCGCATCGATCTCGACGCCCAGGGTGTCGTGATAAAACTTCCGCGCCTGATCCAGATTGTTGACCGAGAATCCCGAAAACGGTTTGGCGTGATGGAACATCCGCAGCTCCGAAGGAGACAGCGCTCGCTCGCTTCAAGAACCAGACCATGTGCGAATAAGCGAGCGATCCTCTGATCAGTTCGTCGAGTCACCATCTCGCCCTACATTCTCGCAATGCGAATCGTCATACCAGGCGGGACGGGTCAGGTAGGCACCGTACTCGCACGGGCATTCCACGCCGACCGTCATGACGTCGTCGTGCTGAGTCGACGTCCGGGTTCTGCGCCCTGGCGTGTCGCCGCGTGGGATGCACAAAACCTCGGACCGTGGGCATCGGAGCTCGAAGGAGCCGATGTCGTGATCAATCTCGCGGGTCGGAGTGTCAACTGTCGCTACACGCCCGCCAATCGACGTGAGATCCTCGACTCACGAGTGGCATCGACGCGTGTCGTTGGGCAGGCGATCGCGCGCTGTGCCCGGCCGCCCGCAGTCTGGCTCCAGGCGAGCACCGCGACCATCTATGCTCATCGGTTCGACGCGCCTAACGACGAAGCCACGGGCGTCGTCGGTGGAGGTCCCGATGCCCCGGACACCTGGCGATTCAGCATCGATGTCGCGACGGCTTGGGAAGCCGCGAGCAAGGAGACCTCCCTGGTTAGCACGCGTCTGGTACTGCTTCGCTCCGCAATGATCATGAGTCCCGATTCCGGCGGAATATTCGCAACACTCTTACGGCTGGCGCGCCTCGGACTCGGCGGTCCGGTGGCTGGCGGCCGCCAGTACGTCTCCTGGATCCACGCGCACGACTTCGTGCGAGCGATGTATTGGCTAATCGAGCATCAGGAGCTCGCGGGTGCCGTCAACGTCGCCGCGCCTCATCCGCTGCCGTATCGCCACTTCATGCGAATTCTCCGTCACGCCGCGGGCATACCAATCGGATTGCCGGCGACACGGTGGATGCTGGCTGTCGGAACCTGGGTGCTCAGAACCGAGTCCGAGTTGGTGCTCAAGAGCCGCCGCGTTGTACCCGGCAGACTACTCGCCTCGGGCTTTCGGTTCGACTACCCAGACTGGACGGCGGCAGCAGCGGAGCTCGTGGGACGTCAGCGGTGAGTCGCTATGTTTTCGCCTTTGCTCACGTCGTCCTTGGCCGCCGAGCGTTCGCGCGCCGCGAGTCGTCGCTTCGACGGACGACCCATGCGCGCTCCCACGCGGTTGGCAACAGTCCAATCGAACTCGAATTCCGAAAAGTCAGGAAGCGATCGCAGCACGGAATCGAGCTCGTCGATCGTGCTGCGGGTGAGCGCGAGCTCCTCCGTCAGCTCCCGATTCGAGCGGTTGAGGAGATTGCGCGACTGCTGCGCCGCGTCGGCGCGATCGCGAAGGACGTTCGCATCCTCTCGTAAGATCTTGAGACAGTTGGGCGGGTATTTCGCTTCGATGAGAACACTCAGATGTGGCTTGAGAGCATCCGCGAATCGTTCGGCAGCATCAGCGACTTGGGCGATCGTTGCGTTCTTGTGCGGCACCTGGAGCGCGACCTCGAGCTCGGGGTACATCCGGTAGAGCTTCCGCCCGCGTCGCGACATCGGAATCAGCTGGTACTCCCGTATTCCTTTCTTTGTAACTTGCCTCCTGCCGCGGCGTATTCTGGGTTCGAGCTTGGCACGCCGGTTTTGCTCAACGAGCTCCATTACGCGCGCGTAGTGCGCAAGGATCTCGTCCCTGAGGTGCAGCACGCGCTCATTCGTGAAGAGGGCTGCCTTGAGGAATCTCACAATACTCTTGAGAGTTGAGATTTGACGCTCTTGACGCTCTCTCATGG
>DATEGN010000152.1:0-9434 GCA_035280125.1 Gemmatimonadaceae bacterium
AAGGCGGCGATCGCCAACGCCAAGCTCGCGTATCAGATTTTCGAGAAGGAGTTTTCTTCACCGCGTTGGAAAAAGCTCGCGGAAAAGGGCGCCGGTGTGCAGCGCGTCCTCTGGGCGAGCACCAGCACGAAGAATCCGGCATACCGCGACGTGATGTACGTCGAGGAGCTCATCGGTCCGCACACGGTGAACACGATGCCTCCCGCGACCGTCGACGCCTTCCGGGATCACGGGGAGGTCGAGCAGACGGTCGATCAGGACGTGCCCGGCGCGGAGCGCGTCATCGCCGGCCTCGCGCAGCTCGGTATCTCCATCGACGACGTCACCGAGAAATTGCTCGTCGATGGTCTTGCGAGCTTTCAGAAATCGTTCGACACTCTCATCGCTGGACTCGCCAAGAAGACGAAGGCGCTTGGACGCGAACTCGTCGCTTCGAGGTAACGACCGCTCTCTCATCGTTCGATTTTGACATTCTGCCGCACAAAAATCGTCTGCACGCTCGGGCCCTCCAGCTGTTCGCCTGAAGCGTTGCGCAGTTTAATGGATGCTGGGCTCAGCGTTGCCCGCATCAACTTTTCACACAGCACGCACGCGCAGCACGCCGCGACCATCAAACTGGTGCGCGACACGGCGCAGGCTCTGGGGCGTCCCGTTGCTATTCTCGGCGACCTCCAGGGTCCGCGCATAAGAGTCGGCGAGCTCGCCGCGCCGTTGCCGCTCGACGACGGCTCGGATCTCGTGCTCGCGCCCGAGGAAGTCGTTAGGCGCGGCGAGATTCCAATCACCTACGAGAATCTTGCCACTGACGTTCATGTTGGTGACCGGGTGCTCATCAACGACGGGCTCATCGAGCTCGTCGCCCTGGAGGTCGACGCCCCACGAGTGACGGCACGCGTTATCCACGGCGGCCTGCTGTCGAGCCATAAGGGGATCAATCTCCCCGGAGTTTCCGTCTCCGCGCCATCGATCACCGAGAAGGACCGTGAGGATGTCGCCTTTGCGGTGGAGCAGGGGCTGGACTATCTCGCGCTCAGCTTCGTGCGTCGGGCGCAGGATGTCGCTGAGCTGCGGGCTCTCATTCCGCGCGACATGCTCGTGATTCCGAAGATCGAGAAGGATTCGGCGCTCGAGAATATCGAGAGCATCATTCGCGCGTCCGACGGGATCATGGTCGCGCGCGGGGATCTTGGCGTCGAATTGCCGTTCGAGGAAGTACCGCTCGCCCAGAAGCGGATCATCTCCTTGTGCAATCGGCTGGGTCGTCCCGTGATTACGGCGACGCAGATGCTCGAGTCGATGATCACGCACCCGCGTCCAACGCGCGCGGAAGCGAGCGACGTCGCAAACGCGATCCTCGATGGAACCGATGCGGTGATGCTCTCTGCTGAAACGGCGGCCGGCCAGTATCCTCGGCTTGCTGTCGAGGCGATGAATCGCATCATCGCCGAAGTCGAGAGACACGAGACCACCTTTCACCGCGACGGCCAACACAGCGAAGAGACGGCGATGTCGACGGAGTTCGCGATCGCGGCGGCGTGCAATGCGGCGTCGCGAATGCTGCGCGCGCCGTGTTTGATCGTGTTCACGAAGAGCGGCTTCAGCTCGCGCGTCGTTGCCTCGCAGCGTCCGACAGTGCCGATTGTCGTGCTCACCGATCAGCCGCGCACGTATCGCCAACTCGCGCTCGTGTGGGGCGTCATCCCCGAGCTCGTGCCGCACTGTGACACCTACGATCAGATGGTTCGTCTCGCGCTCGACGTCGTTCGAAAGCGATCGCTGGCACGAACCGGAGATCGCGTGATCGTTACCGCCGGTGTGCCGTTCGACGTGCCGGGGACGACGAATATGATGAAAGTGGAAACGGTGTGACGAAGCAGGGGCTAGGGGCTAGGGGCTAGGGCTTAGCTAGCACCTAGGCCCTAACCCCTAGCCCCTTCTCCATGCGCCTCCTCTTCCTCGGCACCGGCACCAGCTTCGGCGTCCCCATGTTGGGGTGCGGCTGCGAGGTGTGCCGCTCGCCAGATCCGCGCGACAAGCGAACGCGCGTCGGCGCGCTGGTGGAGACGGATGCCGGTACGAGAATACTCATCGACACGCCGCCGGAATTGCGACTGCAATTGATCGCGGCCGGGATCGATCGCGTGGACGCCGTTCTCTTTACGCACGACCACGCCGATCACACGCATGGCATCGATGACCTGCGCGCGTTCACTGTTCGCCGCGACGCGCCGCTCCCGATGTATGGCTCGGTCGAGACACTCGAGAGTCTGCGCCGAAAGTTCGCCTACATCTTCGATGACCGGCGCCCCGTCGCCGGGACATCGAAGCCAGAGGGCCGCGCCCATATCATCGAGCCCAATACGCCCTTCCTCGTCGGTGACGTCGAGGTCGTGCCCGTTCCCATTCCGCACGGTCCCGTCACTGTTTTTGCATACCGAATCGGCGCTTTGGGCTACATCACCGATGCCAAGAGTGTTCCGCGCGAAGCCATCGACCGCTTCCGCGGCGTCGAGGTCCTCGTCATCAACGCGCTGTTTCGCACGGAGCACCCAACGCACTTGAGTATCCCTGAATCATTGCGCGTTGCCGAGGCCATCGGCGCCGAGCGCACATATCTGATTCATCTCACGCACGACAATCTCCACGCCGACCTCGAGGCCGAACTCCCGAGAGGAGTCGCGCCGGCGTTCGATGGGCTCACGGTCCGGATTAGTTAACAGCCTGTGTACGCCACTCGGTGGCATCCTAGCACCCAGCACCTAGCACCCAGCACCCATGTCACTCCGTCTGGATTACACCAACTTCATGGCCGACGTCGTCGCCGGCGGGATTTCATCCGCCGATTGGCGAGACGCGGCAGCCAGCTTCTCACGTGCGTATCAAGGCTTCGGTCGCCGGCGCGCCGCGGACGAGCTGGGCTTCCTCGAATTGCCGGGCAATGCTGCCCTGCATCGACAGTCCACCGATTACGCCGCGCGCGTCCGCGGCCAATTCGACGACGTCGTGGTGCTGGGAATTGGTGGATCGGCGCTCGGTCCGATCGCATTGCGCACGGCACTGCTCAAGCCGCAGTGGAACTCTCTCACGAAAGAAGAGCGGGGAAGTTGGCCGCGCCTTCACGTGCTCGACAACGTGGATCCGCGCACGATTGCCGCGCTCCTCGACCGTCTCGAGCTCTCGCGCTCGTTGTTCATCGTCATCTCGAAATCCGGCGGCACCGCGGAAACGATGGCGCAGTACCTCGTCGTGCGCGGCCGTCTTCAGAGTGCGGTCGGCAACGACACGGCGCGACATCTCGTGTTCGTGACGGATCCGCAGAAGGGCGCGCTCCGCACGATCGCCCGCGCCGAGAACATTCCGGCGCTCGACATCCCGCCTAACGTCGGTGGCCGGTACAGCGTGCTCACGCCTGTTGGCCTCTTGCCCGCGGCGCTCACCGGAATGGATACGTCGGCGCTCCTTTCCGCTGCGGGCGACATGGCCAAAAGTTGCGACACGGAGTCACTCGCGAAGAATCCCTCGGGCATCTTCGCGATGCTGCAGTTCCTCGCCGACACGAAGTTGGGGCGGCACATTCACGTGCTGATGCCGTACTCCGATCCGTTACGAGATATCGCGGATTGGTTCGTTCAACTCTGGGCGGAGAGCCTCGGCAAACATCGCACGGCAGGCGATCCCGGCATTGGTCCCACGCCGCTCGCCGCACTTGGCGCCACGGATCAGCACAGCAAAGTGCAGCTCTTCATGGAAGGCCCACCAGATAAGACTGTGAGTTTCATCGCTGTTGATGACGAGTCGGTCAAGCTCGAGATCCCGAAGTTGCACTCCGACGTCAAAGAGCTGGCCTATCTCGGCGGGCACCGGCTTGGCGAGCTGCTCGATATCGAGCGGAGGGCGACCGCGGGCGCTCTCGCACGTCGTGGGCGCCCCAACCTCACGATTCGTGTCGACAAGCCCGATGCATGGCACCTCGGCGCTCTTTTCATGTTCCTCGAGATCGCGACGATCTACGCCGGTGAGTTGTACGGCATCAATCCGCTCGATCAGCCGGGGGTGGAGCTCGGGAAGCAGTTTACGTACGCCATGTTAGGCCGCGCCGATGCCGAGCAGGCACGACGGGAATGGAACATGCTCCCGAAGCCGGATGAGCGGTTCATGACTTGAGCGTTACCCGAGGCCTTGCACCACTTCAGGGCCTCTGACACCTTCTGAATTCTGAATCCTAGGCGCTGGCCCCTGGTCCCTAGCCCCATATCCCATTGTCATCCGCTTTCTCGGTTTTTGGCTCAGCAGTTTCCGTCCACGACGGTCGCGTCGAAATCGCTAAGGAGTCGGCTCTCGCCACCCCTGCCATGGACAAGCTCGCGCGCATGGCCGTTTTCGGTGATTCCGAGGAGCGCGACTCGGCTCGGTGGCTGATCTGGGAGCTCGGTCAAGCCGTAGGCGTCCGCTCCGCTTCCATTCAAGAGCTGTACATGGCGCGCGGCCGCGGTGAGATCCATGGCTTCACGGTACCCGCGATCAATGTCCGTGGGATGGCCTACGACACGGCCCGCTCGATTTTTCGGACCGCCGTCCGCATGAAGGCCGGCGCGTTTTTGCTGGAAATTGCTCGGTCAGAGATTGCCTACACTGATCAGCGTCCGGCCGAGTACGTCGCGGTGATGCTCGCGGCCGCGCTGCGGGAGGGATTCCGCGGCCCGGTGTTCATACAGGGCGATCACTTTCAAATCAACGCGAAGAAGTTCGCCGCCGATGCGCACACTGAAGTGCAGGCGGTGAAAGCCCTCGCTCGAGAAGCGATTCATGCGGGCTTCTACAACATTGACATCGACACCTCGACGCTCGTCGACATTTCCAAGCCCGATCTAGATCAACAACAAAAGCTCAATTACGAAGTTGGAATCGATATCCTCGAGACCGTTCGCGAGCTCGAGCCCGAGGGCGTGACGATTTCCGTGGGCGGCGAGATCGGCGAGGTCGGTACGCACAACAGCACTGTCGACGAGCTGCGTGCGTACATGGACGGCCTTTTGCGGAATCTTCCGAAGGGCATGGCAGGCGTATCGAAGATTTCGGTGCAGTCGGGAACTTCACACGGCGGCGTCGTGCTGGCCGACGGTTCGATTGCCGACGTGAAGCTCGATCTCGACACGCTCGAGCGGCTGTCGAAAGTCGCGCGTGAGGAGTACGGTCTTGCCGGCGCCGTGCAGCATGGTGCGTCGACGCTGCCGGATTCCGCGTTTCACAACTTTCCAAAGCGTGAGACCGCGGAGATTCACCTCGCGACGAACTTTCAGAACATGCTGTTCGATAATCTCCCCTCTGCTCTGCGCGATGAGATCTACAACTGGCTGCGGGAGAACGCGAAGGACGAGCGGAAGCCGACCGATTCGGACGAGCAGTTCTTCTACAAGACGCGCAAGAAGGCGCTCGGACAGTTCAAGCGCCGCTTCTGGGATTTGCCCGACAATGTGAAGGCGCGGTTGGCGAGCGTTTATGACGAGAAGTTTGGATTTCTGTTCGAGCAGCTCGCGGTCGGTGGAACAGCGGCCGCGGTTGGGCGATATGTGAACGCACCGGTGCAACACCGGCCGGCGCCGAGCGAGGCGACGGTTGGCGTCGCCGCGGCGCCTGACGACGCTGATGCCGGCGAGTAAGTGTTGGTGGAGAGGCACGTGACGAGTGCGGCACAAAGCAATCCGCCGTTGACACGATCAGTGGACGAGCTCTGGCTCGACGTGCTGCAGCAGATCAGCGCTCGCACGGCGCACGAGCTGAAGGGGGCGCTGAATGGCGTCGCCGTGAATCTGGAGGTAGTGCGATCGCGATCGTCGCGCTCGGACGCGGCGGCGCATTCGGTCGCGCCGTTTGCCTCGTCGGCCGCTGATCAGCTCGAGGCCGTCGTCGACATGTCCGAGGCGCTGCTGACACTCGCGCGCGCGCCGCGCGAGCCGCTTGATATGACCGAGACGATCGATCGATTCGCGTCGCTGTTGTCTCCGTCGGCGCGTGAGGAAGGCTGTTCGCTGCGCGTCGAAGGATCATCGCGCGAGACGACTTCGGTCGTCGTGCGAGTACCCGGCAATGTCGCGCGTCTCGTCGTCGGCGCAGCGCTGCTCGCAGCACTGGCACGCAAGGGCGACATCCGCTGCAAGTTGGACGTCGGCGACAACGTGGTCGTGCATATCGAGTCCGCGGACGCCGAGGGGCCGCTCGAGCTCTCGGCGAACGTGTCGGCCGCGGCCGACGGCGCCGGCATTCGCGTGCACGCCGAGGGGCAGAGCATGTCGTTGACATTTCCGCGTGCGGCCGCGGGTTCGGCACGCAAGCGCACACACGAGAGAGCATGAAGCACGCAAACGCAAAGATTCTCATCGCGGACGACGAGAAGGCGATCACGACCGGCCTTGGCGCGATCTTGGGCGACGAAGGCTACGGCATCGAGATCGCCGAGGACGGCCAGAAAGCGCTCGATCGCCTCGCGGCAGACAAGTTCGGCGTGGTTCTGGCCGACCTGAAGATGCCAAAGCTGGATGGCATTGCCTTGCTCAAATCGATTCGAGAGCGAAAGATCCCGACGGAATTCATCATGATCACCGGCCAGGGGTCGACTGAGCTGGCGATCGAAGCAATCAAGCAAGGCGCCGTCGATTATATTGAGAAGCCGCTAAACACCGAGCGGCTCAACAAACTCAAAGCGCAAATTCCGAAGCTGCTCGATCAGTTCGCGTTGCAGGAGAAGAATCGCGAGTTGACGGCGAAGCTCGAGGGGCTCACGCACTACGGAGAGCTCACGGGTCAATCGGAGTCGATGCGTGGCGTCTACAACGTGATCGACGCCGTCGCGCCGTCGAGTGCCAGCGTTCTGATCCTCGGCGAGTCAGGAACGGGCAAAGAGCTCGTGGCCCGCGCGATTCACCAGAAGAGCGAACGCTCCAAGGGACCATTTTTCGCGCTGAACTGCGCGGCGTTGCCGAAAGAGATTCTCGAGAACGAGCTGTTCGGCCATGAGAAGGGCGCGTTCACGGGTTCGACGAACGAAAAGCCGGGCGCGTTCGAGATGGCGAGTAGCGGCACGCTCTTTCTCGATGAAGTCGCCGAAATGCCGACGGACATTCAGGTGAAGCTGCTGCGCGCGCTCGAGTCGCGAATGGTCCGGCGACTAGGCGGAAAGAAAGAAATCCCAGTCGATATTCGCGTTGTCGCGGCGACGAACAAGGACCTGCAAAAGGCCCTCAGCGAAGGTGAGCTCCGCGATGATCTCTATTATCGACTCGCCGTCGTGGAGATCTACCTGCCGCCCCTCCGGGAGCGCGCAGACGATATTCAGCTGCTCGCCAAGGAATTTCTCGCTCGCGAGGCGTCTCAGAACGGCAAGAACATAACGAACTTCGCCGACGACGCGTGGGAGTGGATCCTCTCGTTCGCGTGGCCAGGCAATGTGCGCGAATTGAAGAACGCAGTGCAGCGCGGTGTGATCATGGCCCGGGGCGACAGGATCGGACTTGCCGACATGATCCAGCGTCACCTGCGTTCGGCGCCCGAGACGTCGGCGTTGACGATTCCAGTCGGGCAAACGACGGTCGCCGATGCGCGCCGTCAGCTCATTCTCAAGACGTTCGCGTCGGCGGACGGAGACGTCGCGCGCACGGCGAAACTCGTTGGCGTTTCGATGGACGAGGTGCGTCGCGAGATTGTCGCGCTGCTCGAGATGGGCGGCTCCGACAACGGGGCGTCTTCGCCCGATGTCGAGGCACGAATCGCGCGGAAGAATGACGCCATCGCGGCGGCACGCGGTGCAGCGAAGGGAAAGCCACCCAAGAAGAAGTAAACGATCACCAGCCTGAGATCTCTCATGTCGCGGTCGTACGACTTCGATGACGATGAACGATACGTCATCATTGAGAAGCAGTCGGGAACACTGAGCTCCTTCTTCGTCGGTCTCGCGATCGGTGCTGGCGTGGCGCTGTTATTTGCGCCGCAGAGCGGCGCGGCGACACGTCGCGGTCTGCAGCGGCGCGCGCGGCGTGCACAGCGTGCGGCGCGCCAGGTTGCGAACGACGTGACCGACACGGTGGTCGACACATTCCAGGATGCCCGACGTCGCGTCGAGGAAGGCCTGGATTCCGCTCGTGAGGCCATCGAAGTCAAAAAGGAGCAGGTACACCGCGCCATGGAAGCCGGACGAGCCGCCGCACAGCAAGCGCGTGAAGACCTCGAGCGCCGCATCGCCGAGACAAAGGCGTCGTATCAGACTGAGACCAAAGCCGCGCCGTCGACGCGCACGGTGTCCACGCGACAGCCGAAGGCCACGGTCGCGGCACAACCCGCGGACGACGAGCCCGAGGAGACATGAGCAGCGCTGGCGTTCCCGTCGAAGCGGGCACGCCGTCACCGCACGCGTCGCGGGCCAGCGCAAGGTCGCACAAGCGATCTGCCCTCGTCAGCCTCGGCTGGACGTTTCGCGACTACGCGAAGCGAGTCTGGGACAACAGCTCCGAAGACAACGTGCTGTTTCTCGCGGGGGGCATCGCGTTCAACATCCTGCTCGCCGCGGTGCCGTTCGTCCTGCTGCTGATTGCGGGCGTGACGTATCTGCTTCCCGTTCTCTATCGCGGGAAGGTGGACTCGTCGCAGGCGGTTGCATTTTTTATCGATCGGCTCCTCCCCGCACACGGGGAGTCGCCGACGTCACCGATTCACAAACTCATAACGGACATCATCCGTACCCGAAAATCGTTCACGATCTACGGCGCCATCGGTTTCATCTGGTTTTCGACGCGCCTCTTCGGCTCGTTGCGCACGGTACTCGCGGATGTATTCGACATCGAGCATGAGCGAGGAATCATTCAGGGGAAGCTGTTCGACATCCAGCTCACGATCGTCGCAACGCTGCTGTTCGTCGCGAGCACGGCGCTCAACACCTATCTCTCGATCGTGACGCGGAGCGGGGTACAGTTCCTCGGCCGCCTCGGCCTGCAGCACGACGTCATGGGTGGACTGGAGTATTGGACCGGACGCGCGCTGGCGTTCGTGTTCATCGCCTGGATGTTCTTCGCGCTTTACAAGTACTTGCCCATTCGCCGCGTGCGATGGCGCAGCGCATGGACTGCGGCGCTCTTCACGAGCGCTCTGTTCGAGGCGGCGCGTTGGATCTTCAGCGCGTACGTGCGGACGTTCAATCCGGGATCGCTCTACACCGGCACGCTCACCGCCATCGTCATCATTGTCTTCTGGACGTATTACGCCGCACTGATCTTCATCCTCGGCGGCGAGGTGGGGCAGGTGTACGAGCTGCGGCGGATGCGCAGGCTCCAACGAGAGGTGTTTAGCGAGGGCTAGGGGTGCTGCGCGCGGTTGCTTGTCTTTGCTGACGATTGCATCCGTGCACCGAAGAAGGATCGCGACGTCGACAGCCAGTCCAGGTGCGA
>DATEGN010000153.1:0-6203 GCA_035280125.1 Gemmatimonadaceae bacterium
CGCCACCGCACCCACTCCAGCGGCTCCAATCGCCGATGCGCGTCCCGTTCTCGCGGTTCTCGAAGTCATCAACGAGAGTTTCGCGCGCGGCAATCGTTATGAGATTCGGGTCCCGCTCGCGCACGTTGGCCGCGGCTCGCACAATGATGTCGTGATCGAGGACGATAGCGTCTCCGACATCCACGCCAAGTTGCAGCGGCGAGAGGACGGTTGGTATCTCATCGACCTCGCATCGACGAATGGCACGTACGTCGGCGGCTCGCGTCTGACACACGAGCGACGACTCGATGGTACGCCGGACGTGCGCTTCGGTGGCGTGAAACTGAGCTTCCGGCCGGCGGATGTCCCCATGCCGGCGTCGAAGAGCACGCGGGCGATCGCGCAGACGCCAATCGATCGCACGAAGCTTCCCCCGCGGCAGCCGCGGCCGACCGCCCCGGCAAAGCCCGCGCCTGTCCCCGCGCCGGAGCGCACTGGAGGTTCGTCGTGGAAGTGGGTCCTCATTTTGCTCGCCGCTGTCGCTATTGCTTTTTACCTCTTGAAGAGCTGAAGAGTTGATAGTGCGTCTGCTTCACGCTGCTCGGACCGATGTCGGGATGATCCGCTCCGGCAATGAAGACTGCTACGCGGTTGACCCGTTCAAGGACGGAGGCCTGTTCATCGTTGCCGATGGAATGGGGGGCCACGCCGCCGGCGAAGTCGCGAGCGAAATGGCCGTACAAATCGTGGGGCGCGAGCTGCATGAGCTGCACGACCTCGAGACCAACGGCGTCGATCGCCAGGTCACCGAAGCGCTGAAGAGCGCCAATCGGAAGATCCATGAGCGAACGCTGACCGAGGTCGATAAGCAGGGGATGGGCACGACGGTGTCGGTGCTCATCATCGCCGGGCGCCGATATCTCATTGGGCAGGTCGGCGATTCACGCGTCTATCTGCTGCGTGATGGCGCCCTCACGCAGCTCACCAAGGATCATTCGTACGTGCAGGAGCAAGTCGACGCCGGGTTTCTCACGCCTGAACAGGCGCGATATCACCCCTACAGCAACGTGATCACCCGCTGCGTCGGGGCGAGCCCTGAGGTCGAGCCAGACGTCTATCGTGGTGAAGTGAAGCTCGGCGACGTCTTCCTTGTGGCGAGCGACGGCCTCACGGGCATGGTGGACGATCGTCGTCTTCAGACCCTGCTCATCACCCGCAATACGCCTGACCAGAAGGTGCACAAATTGATTTCCGAGGCGAATGGCCGCGGAGGGCTCGACAACATAACGGCGATCGTCGTCGAGATTGCCGAGGTCGATGGCGCGCACTCAGATACGCCCACCACTCCGATTCCCACGCAGCAACGCCCGCAATGACGGACGAGACGGTCGGGAGCGTCGCCGAGCTGTACCTCGGCAATATTCTCTACGCACTGGAGCGGGCGGCTTTGAGTCTCGAGGAGGAGGGCCGGCGAGACGACGCCGGGTTTTATCGTGGCATTGCGCGGAAGCTGGCCGAGGCGAGAGGACGCGAGAGGCCACTGGAACACGAGGCGCGTTAGCGGCGGTGTCAGGTGTCTGATGCCTGACGTCGCCGCTTATCTTACGCCTGTCGTCTCGCTACTGAACCCTCGAACCTGGACTGGTCCAGCGACGTCGCGATCCTTCCACGGGCCATAAGTCCATCACAACTTCCCGGTCGCCGCGCCGCGCGCGATATTGCCCGCGCCGAGTTCGACTTTCCCTCCTCGAGGTACCAATGCAAATGCGCCGATCCGCACTGCGCACGGCCTACGCCGCTGCCGCGCTGGCTTGTGCCACACCGGCCCTCGCACAGAAGACGACCGCCAAGACTTCACTGGCCGGATTCGATCAGTACATCACGAAGGCAATGCAGGATTGGAAGGACCCGGGTCTGGCGATCGCCGTCGTGAAGAACGATTCGATCGTGCTCATGAAGGGATACGGCACGCGAACCATGGGGACGACGCAGCCAGTCGATGAGCATACGCTCTTCGCGATCGGTTCCTCCTCGAAGGCGTTTACGTCGACCCTCGTGGCCATGATGGTCGATCAGGGCATCATGAAGTGGGACGATCCCGCAACGGCGTATCTCCCCGGCTTGCAGATGTACGATCCGTACGTCACGCGCGAGCTCACCGTTCGCGACCTGTTGACGCATCGGAGCGGCCTTGCTCGCGGCGACTTGATGTGGTACGCGACGGACTACAATCGCGACGAGATTCTCCGTCGCGTTCGCTACCTGAAGCCGACATGGAGCGTCCGCTCACACTTCGGCTATCAGAACATCATGTACCTGGCGGCCGGGCAGGCTGCGGCACACGCCGCCGGCAAGTCGTGGGACGATCTCGTTCGCGAGCGCATCTTCACGCCGTTAGGCATGTCGGAGACCAACACCTCGGTTCGCGATCTCGCGGGCAAGACGAACGTCGCGACGCCACATATGGACGTGAACGACACGTTGACGGTCGTACCGTGGCACAACATCGACAATATTGGCCCGGCCGGGTCGATCAACTCGAACGTGTCGGACATGATCAAGTGGGTACGGTTTCAGCTCGCGCAGGGGAGCGTCAACGGCAAATCACTCGTGAGCGCGGGCGCGCTCGGCGAGACGCACACCGCACAGATGACGATCCCCGTCGGCGCCGACGCCAAGCAGACGAACCCGTACACGCATCTGGAGGCCTACGGAATGGGCTGGTTCCTCCAGGACTATCGTGGGCGAGAGCTCGATCAGCACGGCGGCAACATCGACGGCATGAGTGCGATGGTCGCGCTGATGCCCGAAGAGAAGCTTGGCCTGGTGATCCTCACGAACGCGAACGGCTCGCCGGTTCCCTCGATCGCGATGTATCGCGTGATCGACGCGCTGCTCAACGAGCCCGCACGTGACTGGAGTGGTGAATTTCTCAAGCAGTTCGAGAAGCTCCGCGCGCAGGCGAAAGAGGCGGAGCAGAAGCGTTTGGCTCAGCGCGCGATGGGTACCAAGCCTTCGCTCTCGCTGGACCAATACGTCGGCGTCTACAGCGACAGCATGTACGGTGACGCGAATGTCCGTTTGGCGAATGGCGTACTCAAGATGTCGTACGGTACGGCGTTCGACGGAGAGCTCGAGCACTGGCACTACGACACCTTCCGTGCGAAGTGGAGCAATCACGCCGTGGGGCAGAGCTTCGTGACGTTTGCGTTGGGCGCTGATGGTAAGGTCAAGAGTGTGGACTTCGAGGGGATCGGTGCATTCAATCGACGTCCGGACGCCGCCGACACGACGCGCAAGATCACGCTCGCGGCCAACGAAGCCGGAAAGCTCACGGGGAAGTTCGTCTCGGAAACGCCCGCGTTGATGGTCGACGTGGCGTATGACGGCGAGTTGAAACTGACCGTGCCGGGTCAGCCGGTGTACACGCTCCTCGCCGACTCGCCGACGCGATTTCGAATGACCGGGAACAATGTGCCGGCGGGATTCTTCGTCGAGTACGAGATGGCGAGCGGAGCGGTCAAGTCACTCAAGCTCATCCAACCATCGCCACGGCCGACGTTGACGTTCGTTCCGAAGCGTTAGGTGTTCTTGTCGTCAGGTCAAGTCGTTCGACGTGGACTCTGACGTCAGGCTGAGTTCCCACATTGACCGCGGAGGACCGCGTCCTCCGCGGTTAATCTAGCCAGCCTGACGAGCGAGGAGTCGTCGCCGATTCGCTAGCGTTTAGCTGCTGAGCGGTGATCGGGTGCCATCGAGCGATGCACACACCTCCTCGCGCGAGCGTGTCACCAACTCCAGCAGGTGATCGCGACGGAGTTGAACCGGCCGACACGAGAAGACCCGCAACCAGCGCGCCGATCGATAAAACTCCTCGGCGAGCTTGGGCAGGTTGATCCCGCCCTCCCCCTGAGCCGTTAGGCGAAAGACGTCGCCGTTGCGGCGTTGCACGGGGATGTCGAGGCCAAGCATCTGTGTCTTGGTTGGGTAGTCGAGCAGGAGCTCACCGGGATTCAACCCGAGCTCCGTAGCCAAGAGATCCTCTACACGTCGCGTGAGGCGTCGATCATCCGCGATCCACTCGGCAGCTTCGGGTGCCAGGTCGCCGGCGGGACATTGGAACGCCCGCTTGAAGAGCCGGCGTTCACGGAGCGCCGCGAGCAGCGGGCTCGGTGCGCGTCGCGCCAGATCGTGTAACAAACCCTCATCGGTGAAGCCTGCCAACGTCTTTGCATCGAGTGATCCGGCGTTCACGGCATCCTCGACGAGCCGCTTGTACATCGCCGTCGCGCTTCGAACGGCATGATGCCAATAGACATTCCGGTACATCTGATAGCGCGCGAAGAGCAACGATTCGAGCGCCGACAACCCTTTCTCCACGATGCCGATCTCGCGGCCGGAATCTCCCTCCACCACCGTCAGTGAGTTCATCAGCCGATCGACATCGATCTCGCCATATGGCACGCCGCACATGAACGCATCGCGTCGCAGGTAATCGAGCTTGTCGAGATCGAGTGAACCGGAGATGAGGCGCTGCAGCGGGCTGACACTCTCCCCGCGAATGAGCGCCATGATCTGATCGGGCGTGTCGTCGGTCATCGCGCGACGCAGCGCGTCGGCCACAGCGCCGTCCGTGATCAGCGGCCGAGCAACCTCCTCGTGATGGAGTGCCCCGATTTCCTCGAGCGCGTGGGAGAACGGATAGTGGCCGATGTCGTGCAGCAACGCCGCAACGCGAATCGTGGAGCATTCGACTTTCGAGATGCCGGCGAGGGCGCCTCGTTCATCGAGCAGCGACAGCGCGCGTCGGGCGAGATGGTAGGTTCCGAGCGCGTGCTCGAACCGACTATGGGTCGCACCTGGATAAACCAGGAACGCCAGGCCGAGCTGGCGGACGTAGCGCAGCCTTTGAAAGGCAGGCGTATCCACGAGCCGCATCCCCAGCGGATCAACGGCGATGTTGTTCCAAAGCGGGTCGCGGATGATCTCCATCGATTATGTCATCCTGAGCGAAGCGAAGGATCTAGCGTTCCTTGTTGGAAGCAAGCTTCGAATAGGGACAAATCCTTCGCTGCGCTCAGGGTGACAGACTAGATTCGTGGCCCGGCGCTCCGGACCGCCTCGCTGACGACTGATTCGAACTTCTTGAAGTTCTCCTCGAACATGCCAGCGAGCTTCTTGGCCTGGGCGTCGTACGCTGCCTTGTCTGTCCAGGTCTCGCGCGGCTGCAATACGGATTTCGGGACGCCCGCAATCTCCTTAGGAACGGCCAGCCCAAAGATCGGATCCGCGGTCGTCTTCGCGTTCGCGAGATCGCCGTGCAGCAGCGTGTGCACCATCTTACGAGTGTGCGCGAGCTTCATGCGTGTACCGACGCCGTAGGCGCCACCCGTCCATCCCGTGTTGACCAGCCAAACATCGGAATGATGCTCCTCGATGAGCTGGCCCAGCATCTCCGCGTATTTCCACGCCGGCCAAACGAGAAACACGGCGCCGAAGCAGGATGAGAAAGTCGCCTGAGGCTCTTTGACGCCGCGCTCCGTTCCAGCAACCTTGGCGGTGTAACCGGACAGGAAGTAGTACATCGCTTGCTCGCGCGTGAGCTTCGCAACCGGTGGCAACACGCCGTACGCATCCGCAGTGAGAAAGACGATGTTCTTCGGATGGCCGCCGCGACCGTTAGGTACAAAGTTTGGTATGTAGTGCAACGGATACGACGCACGCGTGTTCTCGGTGATCGATTGATCCTCGAATTTCACCTTCCTCGTGATCGGATCGAGGACCACATTTTCGAGGATCGTACCGAACATTTGCGTCGTGCGGTAAATGTCCGGCTCACCCTCTGCCGACAAGTTGATCACCTTCGCGTAGCAGCCGCCCTCGAAATTGAATACGCCGTCGCTCGACCACCCGTGTTCGTCGTCGCCGATCAGCGAGCGCTCCGGATCAGCAGACAGGGTCGTCTTACCGGTTCCGGAGAGACCGAAGAAGAGCGCCGTATCACTCGCCTTTCCAATGTTGGCCGAACAGTGCATCGACAGAACGCTCTGCTTTGGCAGGTAGTAGTTCATGACGGTGAACATCGCCTTCTTCAACTCACCCGCGTAGCGGGTACCGCCGATGAGGATCATGCGCTTGGCGAGATTCAGCACGATGAAGGTGCCGCTGCGCGTTCCGTGTTTTGCCGGGTCGGCCTGGAACTCCGGGGCGTGTAACACGGTGAA
>DATEGN010000154.1:0-3515 GCA_035280125.1 Gemmatimonadaceae bacterium
GCCGCGAGATCGAGCATCAGTGTCGAGAGGAAAGGAGCAAAATCTCAGTCTCGCCGCTCACCGCTGACCTCTCGGCTCTCGCATCTTGGCTCGCCACCCTGGGTGCGGCGCCGGTGGGCCACACGGAGTAAGCCGGATCTCACTTCTGACTTCTCGAGCCTCAAACTGTCGTGTTTTCCGGAATTTCCCGAAGAACCCCAAACTGTCACCCTAACACTTTTAGACCCCATTCGCGCCTGCTGTCGCGAATGACGCGCTTACCATTGGCTTCGGACCAAAGTACAGCACGTTAGCGCCTAGCGCGGCTGCCGCGCCTCCGGCAGTATGGAGGTCATGGACCGTGTCACGGAGTGATGATGCCCCGATCGCCTTTTCTCTTCACATCGACGTTGATCGCGTGCCTCGCTGCCGCGACACCCGCAGCCGCGCAGCAGGCCAGCGTGAGTCTCGCACCGTCGGCGAGCACCGTGCCGATGACTGGCCGCCTCTTCGTCATCTTCGCCCGCTCGGCCGAGCGCGAACCGCGCTTTCTCGCCGGCAGCTACGGCGGCAGCGTGCCGTTCTATGGTATGGACGTGAGCGCCTGGACTCCTGGAGCGACACAGACGGTTGGCGCAAAAGTGCTCGGCTTTCCGTTCGACGATCTGGGCCACCTGCCCGCGGGCGACTACTACGTACAGGCGTTGCTCAACGTCTACACGGAGTATCACCGCGCTGACGGGCACACCATCTGGGTTCACGCCGACCGGTGGGAAGGGCAGCACTGGTCGACGTCGCCAGGCAACCTGGTGAGCGACGTCGTCAAAGTGCATTTCGATCCATCGGTGCATACGACGGTGCATCTCGCGCTGACAAAAGCATTGCCCGCGCTGTCGCCACCCGCCGACACCCGATGGGTCAAGCGCGTGAAGCTGAAGAGCGAGCTGCTCTCGAAGTTCTGGGGCGCACCGGTCTACATCGGCGCGACGGTGTTGCTGCCGAAGTACTTTGATTCCACGTCGAGCCAACGCTATCCGGCGATCTACAGCCAGGGGCACTTCGGTCTGGGCGCGCCGTTCGGCTTCACGGAGACTGTGGTGGAGAATGCGCGTGTTGTCGGTGGGCGGCGAGGCGGCGGCGCGCCGAGTGTGTGGGACCCGACCCCCTCATCGGCGCGCGAGAGCGGTTCAGAGTTTGCCAAAGCGTGGATGAGCGACAGCTTACCACGCTTCGTCGCGATCACTTGGCAACACCCAACCCCATTCTACGACGACTCATACGCAGTCAACTCGGCCAACAACGGTCCGTATCAGGACGCGTTGCTCACCGAGTTGGTGCCGGAGCTCGAGCGTCGCTTTCATTTGATTCCTGAGGCCAACGCGCGCTTCCTCACGGGCGGATCGACGGGAGGTTGGGAGTGCGCCGCGCTGCAGATTCAACGCCCCGATTTCTTCGGCGGAGCGTGGTGTCTCTATCCCGATCCCGTCGATTTCCGACGCAACCAGACGGTCGACATCTACGCGGACTCCAACGCGTTTTTCCCGAACAACGCGCAAGCGCCTGTGCCCGAGCGCTCCATGAGTCGCACGCCTGAAGGCCAGGACCTGCTTTCGTTCCGTCTCATGAGCCGCCTCGAGGCGGTCCTCGGCGACAAGGCGCGGAGCGGCCAGCAATACGATGCCTGGGACGCGGCCTACGGGCCAGTGGGCGCGGACGGCTATCCGCGCCGCCTCTGGAATCGCCTAACGGGAGCGATCGACAAAGACGTCGCCGCCTATTGGCGGGATCACGGCGACGATCTCACGTGGAATCTGCGCCAGAACTGGGCGCGCATCGGACCGTCGCTCACGGGCAAGATGCACGTTTACGTCGGCGACATGGACAACTACTACCTGAATCTCGGCGTGTATCTGATGGAGCAGGAGACGGCGAAGCTCGACAACCCGAAAGCGAATTTCACGTTCGAGTACGGACGGCCGATGAAGCCGCACGGCTGGCAACCATTCACGAACGCCGAGCTGGTGAGGATGATGGATCGCTTCCGACATAGTCGAATGACAACGTCCTGATCATTCCTAGCTCGGCGTCTCACTCCGACTGCAAGGCGTTTGCGGGATTCAGGCGCGCGGCACGAGCCGCGGGAATTGTCGTTGCCGCGACCGTGATCCCCGTGATTAGCAAAGTGGCAATTGTCAGAATCACCGGATCCGACGCCCGAACAGCGTACACGCGATTGGCAATCAGCTGCCCGGAGAAAAAGGCCAACCCGATACCGATTGCGGCACCAATGAGGCCGAGCATCGCGCCCTGTCTCATGACCAGCACGAACACCGAACGCGGCGACGCACCGAGCGCGAGACGTGTGGCCATCTCTTCACGCCGTAGTGAGCCGGCGTAGGACACCACTCCATAGATGCCGACGGCCGCGAGCACGATCGCGATGACTCCGAAGATGAGCATCAGCACCATCCCGAGCTCCTGTCGCTGGAGTGTTCCGCCAACGACGTCCGACGCGAGCACGAAATCGAGCGCCATCGCCGGGTTGAGCTTGCGCACCTCGGCGCGGATGGCTCGCTCGACCGCGGTGGGGTCCGATTGGGACATGGAGACCACGGCGGTCGTGCGCGGAATCGGGAACTGCGACAGCGGTTGATAGAAGGCGGGCTCCGCCGCCAGCGCGAGCGACTTCTGCCTAACGTCGCCGACCACGCCGACGATCGTCAGCTCTCCCCTCTTCGGATCGGGCAACGGAAATCCGGCGGCAAACTGCACACCGATCGGGTCGCGTCCCCTGAGGTAACGGTCGACGAAGACGCGGTTCACGATCGCGACCGGCAGCGTGGTTGCAACATCCCCGCTCCCGAAATCGCGGCCCTTGATGATGGCAGTGCCCATTGCGGCGAAGAGTCCCCCGCTCACGAGGCGCTCGCGTGTGCCAGGCGGATTCGCCGGGTCGAACGGCTCGCCATGAAACTCAACCGTCAGCGAGCCCTCGTTTTCGCCGTGCATCGGGTACTCCGAGACCAGCCCGACGCCGGCCACGCCATGGACACTGCGTACAGCGGACAGGAGGTCGAGCTGCGCCTGACGCACGGCGTCAGGTGTGTTGTATTGTGGTCCGAAAAAGGACGCGTCGAACAGCAACCGCTTATCAGTCACGAACCCAGCGTCCGTATTGCGGAGATTCGCGAATGCTCGAACGAGCCAGCCGGCTCCAGCAACCAGCATGATTGCCAGCGCGACCTCGGCAACCGTCATCGCCATGAGCCAGCGTGTCGTTCCGCGCCCGGCGCTGGCGGAGCGGGAGCTGTCGTTCATGAGCGTTTTCATATCGCTGCGGAGCAGCCGAACGGCTGGGGCGAGGCCGATGATCGCTCCAGTCACGACGAGCATGGCGAGCGAAAATGCCATCACACGTGCGTCGAACGGTACGGCGTCGAGGCGGGGAAGCTTCGACGCGCCAATCGCGAGCAGCGCGCGCAGACCGAGCGCACCGACGGCGACGCCGGCGATCGTACCCGCGGCCGCCAGCACCA
>DATEGN010000155.1:0-8975 GCA_035280125.1 Gemmatimonadaceae bacterium
CGACGAGCAGCTTCCGTCCCACGGCGTCCCTGGCGCCAGCGAACTGACGCTGCCAGAGCGCGCTACTGATCAGGACCGCGGTGTTCTTGCCGGGCACTCCTTCGTCGTCGGTGAACCCGCGACCGAGAACGGGCGAAACGCCGAGCAGGCCGAGGAGATTTGGTGTGATCGCGGCCCCTTCGACGCGGAGCGCTTCCTGGCCGTCGTCGATGGGATGCGTTTGCTCGACCCACGCGGCGAATTGCGAAAAGCTTCGGAGCCGAGCCTTGAGCGCGAGAAACTCGCCGGCGGCGCCGCTGCCGAGACTCATGAGCTGCTCGGGATGTGAATAGGGCAGGGGCCGCAGCACGACAGCATTGACGACGGAGAAGATGGCGGCGTTGGCGCCGATGCATAACGCCAGCGTCAGGATGGTCGCGGCCGCGAAGCCGGGAGCGCGACGCAGCGAGCGCACGCCGAAGCGGAGGTCCTGGAGGAATTGACTGAAGTATTCCTTTCGGCCTTCGGATATCTGACGTCGCTGGTCGTGCTGCACGAGTTCGTGCCTGACGACGGAGACGTCGCCGAAGCGGGCGAGGGCCTCGCGTCGCGCCTCGTCAGGCGTCATGCCGAGAGCGATGTTGCGTTCGACGCGCATCGCGACATGAAAGTCGAGCTCTTCCTCGACGTCGGCGGCGACGTCAGGGCGGATGAAGCGCAGATAGCGCCGCCACCGCGGCATCTGGCTCATGCGATCGCCGGCGACGCGCGCAGCACGCGCGTTACCGCCCGCGAATAGCGGAGCCAGACCGCGGCTTCGTCACGCAAGTGCTTGCGTCCCGCCGCCGTCAGCGTGTAGAAGCGCGCGCGCCGATTGTTCTCGGAGAGTCCCCACTCGGACGAGACCCACTTGCGATCCTCGAGCCGCCGGAGCGCCGGATACAACGAGCCTTCTTCGATGCACAGCACGTCGTCCGTAGTCTCCTCGATCCATCGCGCGATGGCGTATCCGTGCGCGGCTCCGGTGAGGAGGGCTTTCAGAATGAGAATGCCGAGCGTCCCTTGGAGGAGGTCGCCGGAGTCGGGTTGAGGGCTCATGCTGGTTCGGTCCCTAGGCGGGTCTAGGTATTAGCATGGTGTGGCGCGCTTCCCATGTCAAGGTTAGGGGAGCTAGGCTGCTAATAGGTCACGGAGTGGCCCGACTCCTGAACATCACTTGCATCCTCGCATGCTCCGCCGACGCCGGCGTGTTCTCGTCGAACTCGGCGCAGATCAGCGCGACCTCGAGCCCCACGTCTGCTGCAATGTCGGATAGCGTCGCCGGCGTGAACAGGCGCCAATCGAATGAGTCCTCGTCACGACTCGACTCGTAGCGCAGGTGCACGTGTAGTCGATCGCCACGAATGGTCCGCGTCTCGTGAACGCGGTGGCCGTCGCGCTCGATCACGCGCGTGCCTTCGCGCATCGCGTCTCGATTGTAGAGGTCCATCACGAGCAACCCGTTAGTCACGAGCACCCGCGCCAGCTCCGCGAGCACACTCTCGTTCCCCGCGTCATCGAAGTGGCCGAAGCTCTGCCACATACAGATCGCCGCATCGAGGCTGCCCGTTTCGAGCGGCAGACGCCGCATGTCGCCGCGTATGAAAATCGCTTCCGGAGCCACGACGCGCGCGTCGGCGAGTACTTTTGCATCCCGATCCAGACCGACGACGTGATCGCCCGCCTCGCTCAAGGGTCCGACGTGTCGGCCGGGGCCGCAACAGAGGTCGAGCACTCGTGATGGTGGCGCCGGTAACTGCCGCCGCAAGAACGCCACTTCACGCTCGACAATCTCTGCGTCGATGCGTCCGAGGAAGGTCGAGAACCAGCGGCGCGAGTAAGCGTTAGGCGGTAACGGCGTGGCTCGCTCGTTGCCGCTCACCGACGAACGCGGCGGTCACGCCGGCAACCACCTTCAAGAGATCGGCGATGCCGTGAATGAGTCCATACCCGCCGGGAGCCCCAATCGTCGTACCGACGTGCAGGGCGATGGCACCCGCAGCCACGAGGAGCGCGTGGGCCATGTATCGTCCCTTCGCCCGGCGCACCACCCAACGCGCCAACAGGTACGTGAAGATCACACCGAACAGCGGCCCGGTGACGTACGCCGCGCGAAAGTTGAAGTCGCGTAGCGCCTCCGGCGACTGCCCCCGCGCGACGAGACGATGTACCCCGATCACGATTCCTACCACCGCCGCCGTGAACACCTCAGCAAGAAATCCCGCGGCGACCGAGAGCACAACTCGCAGCCGAACCGGTTGCGTTTGCGAATCAGTGTCGGTGGGCATCGCACTCTCCTTCGTGAACGCTCAACGGTCCATGACCTCGGCGCCGGGAGTATACGTCCGCTCCGTGTGTCCCGCGAGCTGTGAGGGGTAGAAGTACACCGTCCGCAGATTGCCCGTCGCGTATCGCTCCGCCTCGTCGTTGAAGTGCTTGGCCGTTGGATGACCGCTCTCGCCACCGGCGGTCACGGCGATGGCTCGAACGCTGTCACCAAACTCGATGACCGAGACGAAGCTGTTGCCACTCGTGCCGTACCACTTCTTCGTTCCCGGGTACGGCCTCGCGCCAAACGACGCCAACGAGCCCCAGCGCGACGAGGTGAAACCGACGGGAATGCTCGGCTCCGCATCGTTGAACGGCTGCACGATGTCACCCGTTAGGCGCTGGAAGCGATTGATGTCGCCCCACGGCGTCTTCCACGAACCGAAATCGGCGGCGAGCTTGTCCGACGCCGCGGCGAGCGCCTGAACGCGCTCGGCTGGCGTCGCGCGATCGGCCATGTAATCCTCGGAGGAGACTCCAGCGCGACGAGCCTCCTGCCCGATGCGTCGCGTGAGCTCCTCGGCCCAGAACACGGCGAGCGACGTCGGCACCGAATTGACCGCCCAACGAAAATCCCACGTGCGCAATGCCGCGATTTGATCGGTGAGCTTTGTCTTGAGTGGATCCGTCGCGGGCAGTTGATCGTACGCCGCGAGCACGGTGGGGATGAGCTTCTCGAATGCGGGGAGATAGCTATCGTACGCGGCGGCGCGGAGCCGCTCGACCGTGAAGTCCTTTCGATTCGAGAGCACGCGGATCGCATGATATCCGCGTGCGGATTCTTCGCGGCCCGTCTCGACGTACGAAGGATAGTCGGCGCGCTTGGGACTCGACGGGCCCGCGGCGGACCATGGCCAGTTATTGGAGTTATAAAGCCAGCCACTCGCCGGATTCAGCAGATGCGGCGTCTCGTCGACGGAGAGGAGTCCATGCCATTCCGTGGCGGTATCACTGCCGTCGACCGGTTTTGTCCAGTCAAAGCGTGAGTTTCGACGTGGAATGAAATTCCCGTGGAAGTAGGCGATGTTACCGTCCGCGTCCGCATAGATCGTATTGTTCGACGAGTTCGTGTGCAGATCCATGATCTGCTTGAACGATTTGTAATCCCGCGCTTTGGTACGCGAATACGATTGGGTGAGCGCCTTGAGTGGCTCGTTCATCAAGCGGATGGCGACCCACTTGCCGTTTTGCTCACGAATGATCGGACCGTGATGCGTGCGGAAGACGGTGAAGGTCTTTGTCGCCATTCCGCTGGCGGTCTTGTACGGAACAGAGATCGTGCTCACCGTGACGGGCCGCTCTTCGCTTCCGTACTTGTAGAAAAGCTTATCGCCTTTCTTCACGATCGTCTCGAGGTAATCGTCGATCGCGTCGACGCCGCTCGAGGTGT
Source organism: Gemmatimonadaceae bacterium (assembly GCA_035280125.1). GTDB lineage: Bacteria > Gemmatimonadota > Gemmatimonadetes > Gemmatimonadales > Gemmatimonadaceae > AG2. The sequence goes on from DATEGN010000155.1 coordinate 3,737, forward strand.
GCATCCAGCCGATTCGATCGTTGAATCCCTGATACACGAAGAACTGTCCCCACGTCACCGCGCCATAGGCGTTGAGCCCCTCGTCGCTGTGGACTTGCACTTCGGCGCGGAAGAAAAACGACGTGTGCGGATTGATCAAAAGCAGCGCGTGATGCCCAACTGTATTCGACGGCGCGATCGCCATACCATTCGATCCGCCCGGCTCTTGGGGCATCGATTCGTCCTCGAGCTCCGACGACTCGAACTGGCCGTGTTGCTGATTGCCGTAGAATGCCGCGAGCTGACTCAGATTGACGCGCTCGATGTCGCCGCCGATGCTGCCCTCGCTGAAGCTCAGCGCCATCCACGGCTCGAAATGCGTGATGACACGCGGCTTCACATTCGGATGCTTCGCGATATAGAAGTTCAGGCCATCTGCCCAGCTGTCCATCAGCTTCTTGAGCCACTCCGGACTCGCCGCGTACTGCGTCTTCAGCGTGTCGGGGTTGATGAAGAGCTTCATGCGCAGATCGCGGTAGATCTCGGACTCGCCTTCTGCCTCGGCGAGGCGTCCCATCGCGTTGATGAAATTCGTCTCGACGCGATTGAAGTCATCCTCGGCTTGCGCGTAGACGAGCCCGAAGACCGCGTCGGCGTCTGTCTTGCCGCGGACGTGGGGAATTCCCCAGTCGTCGCGCGTGATCGTGACGTTCTGCGCCTCACGCTCGAGTCGCGCGAGCTCCGGATTCTGAGCCTGTCCCGACGCGGCAAGGACGACGAGGGCCGCGATCGCAAGAGAGAATTTCTGCATAATTGGACGAAATAAGGAGAGACGTGCTAATGTAACGATTGCACACGCCTTGTCATCCCGACTATGAGATCTGCCGGAACAGCGCTGGCTTTATGCATCACCGCGTGTGCGTCCGCGGCGACCTCGAACTCGCCCAGCGTCACGACGCCGCCCTCGACGAGCCCCACGTGGACACTCTCCTGGAGCGATGAGTTCAACGGCCCCGCAGGCTCGTCATTCGATCGCACCAAGTGGACCGCGGATACTGGCGGTACTGGCTGGGGAAACCAGGAGCGCGAGTTCTACACGACGCGAGTGGAGAATATTGCGCTCGATGGCAACGGCCATCTGGTGATCACGGCGCTTGCTGAACCAACGAGCACCAGCGACAGCTGCTGGTACGGGAGCTGTCGCTATACGTCGGCGCGCATCAAGACCGCTGGTCTTTTTTCGCAAGCATATGGTCGCTTCGAGGCGCGCATTCGCATTCCGCGCGGGCAAGGGCTCTGGCCAGCGTTCTGGATGCTCGGCGACAACATCGACACCGTTGGTTGGCCGAAGAGCGGTGAGATCGACATCATGGAGAACATCGGCAAGGAGCCGGCGATCGTGCACGGCACGATGCACGGGCCGGGTTACTCGGGCGCGAACGGCATCGGCGGGCCGTATAGTCTCAGCGGCGCGTTCGCCGATGACTATCACGTATATGCTGTCGAGTGGGACCAGAGCAGCATTACCTGGTTCGTCGACGACAAACCGTATTTCACTACATCGTTAGGCAGCATCCCGGCGGGCACGACGTGGGTCTTCGACCATCCTTTTTTCATCTTGCTGAACGTCGCCGTCGGTGGCGGCTGGCCCGGCGATCCCGATGCGACGACGACGTTCCCGCAGACGATGCTCGTCGATTACGTGCGCGTCTACAAGCGCGGATAGAGGCTGACCGAGGTACGGCGAAGGACTTCCTCGACCGTCGTCACTCCGGCACGCACCTGGCGGAGGCCATCCTCATACAATCCCGGTCCGGTCAGGCGGAGCGCTGGCAGGCTTGGCGCTTCGCGATACTGCGCGAATTCCGTTCGGAACGCGTCATCGACCACGAGCAGCTCGAAAATTCCTGTACGGCCGCGATAACCGCTGCCAGCGCATCGGTCGCAGCCAGCGCCTCGCCATTCGGTCCGTGGAAGCGTCGCATCGACGAGAGCCCTCCTCACCGCGGTCTCTTCGCGGCAGGCGTCGCAAACCGTGCGAACCAAACGCTGCGCGACGATGGCCCGAACCTGCCGCGCCAGGAATGCGGGTGACATTCCTAACGAGATCAGCCGTCGGATCGCGCCGGCCGCGTTACGAGCGCGTATGGTGGACACGACCAGACATCCGGCACGTGCACCCTGGATCGCCAGTTCCGCTGTCGCCAGGTCACGAATCTCGGGAACGAAGAGCTCTCCGCCCAATTCTTCGGGAGTGAGCATTATCGTACGGGAGGCACGAATGTGCTCGACCGCGGCGAAGATCGTGGTCGTGCGCCCCGAGCCTGGCGGACCGACGGCGAGCACGAGACCGGGAGGTCGAGCAAGTGCGTCCATCAGGGCCGACCGCGTCTTCTCATCCATGCCGAGGTGGTCGAACCCCAGGCGTCCTGGCTCGACGCCGAGCGAACGAAGTAGAACATTGCCCCGGCGAGGCTTCGGCGGATCCGGGAACTCCAGGGTTTTCGCGGGCTGGCTGGCGACGTCAAGAGCATCCTTGTCGCCGGGCTGGGTTAAGTTGTTGCTCATGCTCGGAGGAGACGTCGGGGTCCAGCGACGGAACTCGTCGCACTCGGGAGGGAGAATGCTGCGAGAGTCCGGCCTGAAAACAAAGTTGGACTTTGGGCGTATGCTTCCGGTTGGCGCCGCTGGCGTTTCGGGAAGGCCCGTCATCAGATGAGCAACTCATAATAGAGCAACGGCGTGAAGCGATACACCGCGCGTCCCACCTCACGGAAACCGCACTTCGCGTAAAACTCGCCGGCGCCAGCGTTTCCCTGATACGCGTCGAGCCGGATCGCGTCGGCCGGCCACTCGCGAGCCCGGTTGAGTGCATGCTCGACGCACAGGCGGCCGATGCCACGACGCTGATTGTCGGGACGCACGGCCATGTTCGTGAGATAGAGCGGTCGCTTGCAGTCCGTGAAGTAGGACCGATCGATGGCCCACGGTTTCTTGGTCGCGAGACGAAACGTGCCGACGATTGCCGATCCCCGTCGCGCGACCCAGACCTGTGCATTCCGGAGATCGGCCAGCACGCCACGCTCCGACGGCTCGCTCGACCAATGGCCCTCGCCAAACTTCGTCGTCAGGTCACGCGCGGTGGCCGTGCGCAACGCGGCCAGCATCAGTGCATCCTTCGGACTGGCAAGCGTGAAGGTGAGGCGCATCGTTAGGCTCGCGGCTACGGATCAAGGCGCGTCAGACGTGCTGCGTACATCGTTCCACCGAACATCGATCGTCTCCTGCCAATCTGCTGCGGAGCGCCAAGCTGGGCGACCCGCGCCAGAGCCGCCAGTTGCACCAATGGGATCGGGAACGGCACCCAACGGCTCGGCGCTCGATTGTCGTACTCGACAACGACAATTGCGCCCGCGTTCACGATGAGCCGCGTGATGCGCTGAAGCACCTGCGCCTGCTCGTCGGCGGCAACGAAATGCAGCGCATTGGCGAGAAGCACGCCGTCGAGAGGAGGCAGCTCGACATGTTCCGTGAAGTCCGCGCGCCGCACGGCGATATGCCCGCGATTCGGATCGTTCTCGCCAGCGAGGACGTCGAGTGCCCGGATGGCGGATATTTCTCGTTCTACGGCGAATACCGTTGCCGTTGGACCGACGAGCTGGGCAAGCGCGACGGTGAAGGTTCCCGTTCCGGCGCCGAGGTCCGCCCAGCTTTCGCCGACGCGGACGGCGGGCGCGATCAGTCTCGCCGCATCACGTGAGTCCATTCACGCTGGACGCGCCGACAGGGCAGCGCGATGCTGTTCGAGCGTGCGCAGAAAGGTTTCCGGATCGTCCAGTTTGAGCGCGACGCGACGCACCTCGCGATGGATGCCCGCCGTGAGCCGCACTCGCCGCGGCGCCTCGAGTCGAATGAATCCCGATCCGAGTGCGCGATAGTCGCGCACGAGCCACACGAGCGCCGCGATCATGGTCAGTGTCAGCGCCCACGCGACGCGTGGATGTCGCGCGGCAACGGCGAAATGCACGGCGATGGATTCGATGGCGACGACCGCCCCGATCGCCGACGCGATCGCCGGCGAGCGGGCGGTGCGATACGAAAACGCTATGTCATTCGGCATGCATCAATCGATGTTGTGCCTTACGTCTCAATTTATCGTTGGGTCAGCGCAGCTCGAATTGCGAGAACGCGGCAATCGTGTCTGCCTCTGACGGCGGGTGGAGAACGTTTCGTTCCGCAAACTCGGTGGCCTGCGGATAACTGGTTGAGCGGATCCGATCCGCGGCGTGCGCGAGATCATACTCTGTGTGCCGCAGCTGGATGTTGGAATCGATCAGCAGCCAGTAGGCGCCGGGACCTTGGAACGACATCCCGACGCTTCCTGCATTCACGACGCGCGTCGAGCCGATGATCCGGTCGAACTGCATGTGCGTGTGGCCGCACACGACAACGTCGGCGTGCGCCAGTTCGAACGCGGGAATCAGCGCCGCTGCGCGTGTCGTCCGCAAGAGAATCTCCGTATCGTTGCGTGGCGTCGCATGACAGAACAGCACACGACCTAACGCGTCGATTGTGAGACCGGTCGTTTCGGGCCAAGCGGCCATGATCTGCGCCGCTTCATCGTCCAGCTGCTCGGCGTTCCATTGCATCGACTCGCGCATGCTTTCCGGAAATCGACCACCGGTGCCGCCCGTTCTCAACGCAAGGATCTCACGATCCCCGTTGCCCCGAATGAATGTCACGGGAATGTCGATGTTGAGCAAAGTAGTAATGACCTCCCGCGGCATCGGGCCAGGCACGACGTCACCTCCGCAGATGACTCGGTCGACCCCGGCTCGGCGGACATCCTGGAGCACCGCCTCGAGGGCGGGGAGGTTGCCGTGAATGTCGTAAAGGGCAGCAAGACGCATTGTGTTTCGTGCGTATCGAGCGGAAAGGCGCGTCGAATAGAGCGCGTCGAATAGAGCGCGTCGAATAGAGCGCGTCAAATAGAGCGCGTTGTCTTCGACGCGCCGTAATCGACGCGCCGTAATCGACGCGCCGTAATCGACGCGCTGTCTTCGGCGCGCCGTAATCGAGGCGCCGTAATCGACGCGCTGTCTTCGACGCGCCGTAATCGAGGCGCCGTAATCGACGCGCTGTCTTCGACGCGCCGTAATCGACGCGCTGTCTTCGACGCGCCGTAATCGACGCGCCCTTCTTAGCCTCCACGATTCCCCTCTTCCCGCGCTCATATCAAATTGCCGAGACTCCATCGGAG
>DATEGN010000156.1:0-10664 GCA_035280125.1 Gemmatimonadaceae bacterium
GCATCGTACGTGCGACGTGAGAACTTGACGCCACTCATCCCGCCTAACGAGGGGCACTTCGGCGCGTTCGGCTGGAGCGGCGTTCTCCGCGGCGCGGGAATCATGTTCTTCGCCTACATCGGATTCGACGCCGTGTCGACCGCGGCGCAGGAAGCCAAGCGTCCGCAGCGGGACATGCCCATCGGCATCCTCGGCTCGCTCGCGATCTGCACCGTGATCTACATCGCCGTCGCCATCGTACTCCTCGGGATCGTGAGCTATCGACGTCTCAATGTCGCCGATCCGTTAGCGGTCGGCATCGACGCCACGGGCCTCCGCTGGTTCAGTCCAGTGATCAAGGTGAGCGCGCTCTTCGGTCTTTTCAGCACGATGCTTGTCCAGATGTTGGCGCAGACACGCATCTTCTATTCGATGAGTCGCGACGGCTTGCTACCGGAGCTCTTCGGAGTCGTTCACCCGCGATTTCGGACGCCGTATTTGAGCACCATACTGACGGGCGTGATCATCGCATTTGCCGCCGGCCTTCTGCCGATCGGATTGCTCGGCCAGCTGGTCAGTATTGGAACACTCCTCGCCTTCGTGCTCGTCTGCATCGGCGTCGTTATGCTGCGCCGTACCGCGCCGGATCTCGAACGTCCCTTCCGCACGCCTTACGTGCCGACCGTTCCGATCGTCGGGGCCGTGATCTGCCTTGCGCAGATGCTCGGGCTCCCTCTGCAGACGTGGTACCGGCTGTTGATCTGGCTCGTTACCGGGCTCGTGATCTACTTTGCGTACAGCCGGCGCCGGGCGTACGCGATTCGCTTTGCGCGCGTAGAAACCGAGCGCGCGGCGTGAAGTGTTACCAACATTCTTCCGACAGACTCGCACATCACGTGTCCCGCATTCTGATCATCGAAGACAACCACGATCTCGCCCAGGGTCTCGCGAACAATCTCGAGATCGAAGGTTATGTCGTGGACGTCGTGCACGACGGGGCCGATGGGCTCGAGCGAGCGCGCGCGAGCGATCCGTCGCTCATCATTCTCGATTTGGCGCTTCCGGGCATGGATGGGTACCGCGTGTTGTCAACGCTGCGTGGTGAAGGGAATGACGTCCCGGTCCTCATACTCACCGCGCGGAGTGAGGAAGCGGACAAGGTGCGTGGGTTTCGCTACGGCGCCGACGATTATGTCACGAAGCCGTTTGGACTCCTCGAGCTGCTCGGCCGTGTGCATGCATTGCTTCGCCGTGCGGGAGCGCCGGCGCGCGAGAACGGCACGCGTGGCTCGTTAGGCGAGCGCGTCCACTTCGGCGAGATCGAGGTGCGCCCGAGCACGCATGGCGTCTACCGACGCGGCTTTCCGGTGAGCTTGCGTCCAAAGGAGTTCGAGTTGCTCATGGCGCTCCTGCGTCGCGGTGGCAAGATCGTTCCGCGGCTCGAGCTGTTGCGCGACGTCTGGGGCTACGATGCCGAGGTCGTCAGTCGCACCGTCGATACGCACGTCGCCGAATTGCGACGGAAGCTCGAAGACGATCCGGCGAACCCTCGTTACATCGTTACCGTGCGCAAGGCCGGATATCGTATCGCGCTCGATTGACGCGTCGCGCGGAACGAGGCCGCGAGCTTCATCACGGCGACATACCGGCTCATCACCGCTATGTGCGCTTCGCGGCGAAGTCGAAAAAATGCGTGACTTCTCAACCGTGATTCGGGTTCAAGTCAACATACGGAAATAAGCCGCGGCGCGGCTCGTTCGCGCAGCGTTTTCGATGGTCGTGTCCTGCCGATGGCCGGCAGTCACGAGCATTTCCGTATTCCTTGCGCGCGCATTCCGCATGCGCAGCGACTCAGACCCTTGGGGGAAGAGAGGCCCGAATGGCTTGGATTCGAAGGCTTGGCGTCAGCGCGATCGTGTTCGTTCCGATACTCGCGGCAGCGCAGCAGCCGACGGGTACGATTTCCGGACGGATCGTCGATCGTGCATCACAGCAGGCGATCATCGGCGTCACTGTTCGTGTTGTCGGAACGACCCGCGCTGCGCAGACGGGTGATCAAGGCACATACCGTATTACCGGCGTGCCGTCGGGAACAGTGAGCGTGCAGGCACTCCGCATCGGGTATGCATCGGCCACGCGACCGATCACGATGACCGACGGCGGTACCTCGACGCTCGACTTCGCGCTGGATCAGGCAGCCACACAACTCGACATCGTACAGATCACGGCAACCGGTCAGGAGCAATCGCGTCGCGAGAGCGGCGTTGCCACGGCGAACATCAACGTTGCCACCGACGTCCCGCAGGCGGCGGTGACGAACATGGCGAGCGTGCTTTCGTCGCGCGCACCCGGCGTCGTGGTGCAGGAAGCCGGCGGCACGACGGGCAGCGGCGCGCGCGTGCGCATTCGCGGCTCGAACAGCGTGTCGCTGTCGAACGATCCACTCATCATCATCGACGGCATTCGCGTCAACAATCAGCAGGACGACGCGGCAAACAGCATTGGCGTCGGCGGCCAGGTGCCCTCGCGGCTGAACGACATCAATCAGGAGGACATCGAGAACATCGAGATCATCAAGGGTCCGGCGGCAGCCGCGCTCTATGGCACCGCAGCGGCAAACGGCGTCATTCAGATCACGACAAAGCGCGGACGCGCCGGCAAAACGCGCTGGAACGTCCGCTCCGAGGCGGGAACGGTAAATGAAGTCACCAAGTGGCCGTCCAACTACGCCGCCTTCGATGTCCAGGACGCAGCGCCGGGCGACACGATCTTCGGTTGCACAAATGACTTCGCGAGCCGCGGCCTGTGTGTGCAGAACGGCATCGCCTCCTTCAATCCGCTCGAGCAGGAGAGCCCGTTCATTCGCGGCTGGCGCGAAAAGTGGGGCATGGACGCGAGCGGCGGTTCAGAGCTTGCTCAATACTTCATCGGCGGCGATTTCCAGCGCGAGCAAGGCGTCTACGCGATCAACCGGCAGCGCCAGATCTCACTGCGATCGAACGTGCGCGGCCAGCTTGCGAACAACTTCGACATGACGGTGAATGTCGGCTATTCGCAGAATCGGCTCCGTCTACCGCAAAACGACAACAACGTGCGAGGCGTCATTCCCCAGGGATTGCTCGGCAACTTCGAGAAGGATCCGACACTGCAGGGCTGGGGCTTCGATACGCCGCAGGACATCTTCGCGATCAACACGCAACAGAATGTCGAGCACTTCACCGGCTCGTCGCGCGCGAACTGGCAGCCATTGAGCTGGTTGAGCGCGATCGGCACGGCGGGACTCGACTTCACGAATCGCATCGACGAAGAGTTTATTCCGCCGTACACGGCGTCGCAGTTCACGAGCCGCTTCTCCGATGACTCGCTGGGCAAGCGCACGTCGAATCCGTTTCAGGACTTCGTGTACACCGCAAACGGCGGTGTGACGGCGACGTTCAATCCACGTGCCGATCTGCGGTCCGCGACATCGGGCGGCGTGCAGTACAACGACGAGATCACGCGCGCGACCTCTGCGTTCGGCCAGGGCTTGCTCCCGGGTACGAGCTCGCTCAATGGCACGACATCGATCTTCACGGTTGGTGAAGCAAATGTCGAGAACAAGACGTTGGGCGCGTATCTGCAGGAGCAGGTTGCGTGGCGCGACAAGGTGTTCGCGAATGCCGCGCTTCGCGGTGACAAGAACAGCGCGTTCGGCCAGAACTTCAAGAGCGTCGTCTATCCAGCCGTGAGTCTTTCGTGGGTACTTGGCGAGGAGAGTTTCTTCCCGAGGCAGGATTACCTCTCGTCGGCCCGGTTCCGTACAGCGTACGGCGAGAGTGGCCAGCGTCCGAACTTCCGGGATGCGATCCTCTTCTTCAACCCGTCAGCTGTTGCGCTGCGCACGAGTGACAACACGAGCATCAACGTTCCGTCGTTCTTCACCGGCGGCGTCGGCAACCAGCAGCTCGAGCCGGAACGATCGAAGGAATACGAAATCGGGTTCGACCTCGGTTTCTTGCGCGACCGCATTGCCACTGAGCTCACGTACTACAGCAAGAGCACCACTGACGCGCTCATTTCGCGCGTTCTGCCACCATCGAATGGCCAGTCCACGACGCGCTTCGAGAATCTTGGCCGGGTCAAGAACGCGGGCTTCGAGTATCAGATCAATGCGCAGCTCTTCGAGGTTCGTCAGGCCGGCTTCCAACTGCTGTTGAACGGGAGTCGTCAGGCGAACAAGCTGATCAATCTCGGCCAGGGCATCGATCCGATCCGCTTCAACGACAGCCACCAGCGTCATCAGGATGGCTATCCGCTCGGCGGCTACTGGCAGGTGCCGATTCTCAGCTACGCCGACAAGAACGGCGACGGGATCATCAGCCGCATCAACTGCCCGGCAAACAACGGTACGGCGAATCCGCAGAAAGCCGGCGGCCCCGCATGCGAGGTGCAGCTCGGCGACACGGCCGTCTACCTCGGCTCGCCGTTCCCGTCGAGCGAAGTGTCCATCACGCCGACGCTGACGGTGTACAAAATCGCCACGGTGCGGGCGCTCTTCGATCACCGCGGTGGTCAGAAGTTGCTCAATCTCAACGGCCACTTCCGGTGCGTGTCCTTTGGCATCTGCCCTGAAGCAAACACCAAGAACGCACCACTCGGCGATCAGGCGGCGTACATCGCGGGTTTGATGGGAACGGACGCGGGCTATATCCAGGACGCCAGCTTCACGAAGCTTCGCGAAGTTTCCGTGGCCTTCGGCGTGCCACAGCGACTCGTCTCCCGGTATGGCTTCTCGGGGGCGACGCTCACGTTTGCCGGCCGCAACCTGCACACGTGGACGAAGTACAAGGGCCTCGACCCCGAGATCAATGAAAACGGCGGCGCCAATTTCAGCACCGACGAGTTCCTGAGCCAACCGCACGTCCGCTACTACACGGTTCGCCTCGATCTCGGCTGGTGAACCATGCATCGACTCATGCATAACGAGGTCTACGAGATGACCAATCGCATTTCACGACGCGCGGCACTAGGGCGACTGCTGGTGGTCGCCGGCGCGCTCGTCCTTGGTGCCTGCAGCGTCGACAAGGTGCTGCAGGTGCCCGACCCCGACGTGTCGCGCCCGAGCGACCTCACCGGCGTCCACGCGCTCCCGACGCTTCTCGCCTCGGCGGTTGGTGACTTCCAAGTCGCCTTCAGCGGCACGGGCGGAAACACGGGACTCGAGGGACTGACGAATATCAGCGGGCTATTCACCGATGAGTTCTTCTTCAGCGAAACGTTCCCCACGCGCGTTCAGATCGATCGTCGCGCGATCGATCGCATCAATGCGAACATGAGCGCGATCTTCTTCACCGTCGAGCGCGCCCGTGCGTCGGCGCTGCGCGCGGAGACGACGTTCGCAAAGCTCGCGGCGGCCGACACGGGGTACTCCGAATCGCTCAGTCTGGGCGGATACTCCTTCTTGTTCCTCGCCGAAGCGTATTGCTCGGGCGTACCGGTGAGTGGTTTCGATGCGATCGGGAAGGTCGTGAACGGCAACCCACTCACGACTCAGCAGCTGCTCGATTCGGCGATCAACCGTTTCACACTCGCGGAGAATGTGGCGTCGGCGGCAGGAAACGACCTTCTCGCGAACCTCGCGCGCGTCGGGCACGCGCGCGCTCTCATCTTCAAGAACAACTCACAGCTCGCCGCGGCGGCCGCGCTCGTGGCGAACGTGCCCGACGATTTCGAGTACCGCGTCTTCTCTTCCTCGAACACCGATCGGCAGAACAACGGGATCTGGGAGTTCAATTGGAACGAGGCGCGTTGGACGCAAGCCGACTCGGAGGCGAAGATCGGTCTGCCGTTCCGAAGCGCGAAGGATCCGCGCACGCCGTTCCTGGCTGCTGGGACTGGCTTCGATCGTCAGACGCCGTTGTTTGTAACTTTGAAATACTCCGATCGCGATGCGAGCGTCGTGTTGGCCAATGGAGTCGAGGCTCGGCTCATCGAGGCGGAAAACGCGCTGTCGCAGAACGACGTGCCAACGTTCCTCGGCATTCTCAATACGTTGCGCGCCACCGTGAATCTGGCACCGCTCGCCGATCCAGGGACGCAGGCAACGCGCGTAAAGCTGCTCTTCCACGAGCGAGGATTCTGGCTGTATCTCACGAATCATCGTCTCGGAGATCTGCGCCGCTTGTCACGGACGGTCGCGAATGGCGGATATGGTTTCGATGCCACCACCGTGTTCCCGTCGGGTTCGTACACTGGCCGGGGCGGTGGCGTCTACGGAACTGATGTGAACTTCCCGATTCCGATCGAAGAGGACAACAACCCGAACTTTCACGGGTGCATCGATCGCAATCCCTGACCCTGAGCATCCACCGGGTTCAACCAAAAAACAGTAGCACCGGCTAGGCACGGACAAACACGGACACCACAACCACTCGGTTGTGGTGTCCGCGTTTGTCCGTGCTCCTGCTTTTGATGGAGCGTCTCGCAGCGCCTTGACCGCGCGACGCGTACGTCTGCAAGCTTGCTCACTCACGCCCGCAAGAAGTTCCTCTGGAGTCGCCCCGCACCCCGGTAGTCACACATGCGCGCTGCTACGATCACTCGGCCGGGAGGACCGGACGTTCTGGAGTTGCGCGATGTCGAGCGTCCGCAGCCGGGAACGGGCGAAGTGCTCGTGCGCGTTCGTGCGAGCGCGCTCAATCGCGCCGATCTGCTTCAGCGCGAGGGACGCTACCCGGCGCCGCCTGGCTGGCCCAAGGACATCCCTGGGATGGAGATCGCGGGCGAAGTGGTTCAGTGTGCCCCTGGCGCGTCGCTCTGGGTAGACGGCGATCGTGTTTTCGGAATCGTTGGCGGTGGCGCGAACGCGGAATTCATCGTCACCCACGAGCGAACACTCGCCGCGATTCCTTCCAACCTGTCGTGGCACGAGGCGGCGGCTGTTCCCGAGGCGTTCATCACGGCGCACGACGCGCTCGTCACACAAGCGGCAGTGCGCGCCTCCGAGCATGTGCTCATACACGCTGTGGGGAGTGGCGTCGGCCTCGCCGCATTGCAGCTGACGCGTGCGGTTGGAGCGGTCCCGATCGGCGACGCTCGCAGCGCGGACAAGATCGAGCGCGCTCGCGTGTTCGGACTCGAGCACGGGATCACCGTGACTGACGATCCGAGTCTAATAACCAAGCGTACGCAGGAGCTCACGGGTGGCAGCGGCGCCGAGATCGTGCTCGATCTCGTCGGTGGACCATACACTTCGGTGAGCATTGCCGCCGCGGCGCCAAAGGGACGGATCATCCTCATCGGTACGATGGCGGGTCGCGAGGCGTCACTGCCGCTCGGCACGATCCTTGGCAAGCGCCTAACGTTGCGCGGAACGGTGCTGCGTGCCCGTCCACTGGAGGAGAAGATCCTGGCGACGCGTGCCTTCGCGGCGCAAGTCGTACCGCTCCTGGCGCGTGGCGTCATCCGGCCAGTTATCGACAAGGTCTTTCCCCTGAACGAAATTGCGGCGGCGCACCGACACCTCGCGAGCAATGCAACGTTCGGAAAGGTGGTGATCGCGCATGAATGATTCATCCAAGCCCCTCACTTTCATGGTTTCCCGTTCACCACTGGTCGCTCTTCTCATTCCGTTCGTGGCGTATGGTCAAGCAAGACCCTCGATGCCATCGATCGATTCCTCGCGCTACGAGCGCACCGCGCCCGAGCTGCGCGGTCTCCGCTGGCGCCTCGTCGGTCCCTTTCGCGGTGGACGCTCTGTCGCCGTGACCGGTGATCCGAGCAACCAGCGAGTCTTCTACTTCGGCGCCGTCGATGGCGGTGTCTGGAAGACCACCAACGGCGGCTTGAGTTGGAGCAACATGACCGATGGGAAGTCAGGCATCGCCTCCGTGGGCGCGGTCGCGCTTGCGGCGAGCGACCCGAACGTCATCTATGCCGGCGGTGGGGAAGCCGACTTTAGAGAAGACTATACATACGGCGACGGTGTCGATCGTTCGACCGACGGCGGTCGGACCTGGACGCATCTCGGTCTCGACGACGCACGCCACATCGCGCGCATCGTCGTCGATCCTCGCGATGCTGACGTCGTGTACGTCGCGGCAATGGGCCACGGCGCCGGTCCGAATCCGACGCGCGGCGTGTTCCGCTCCCGCGACGGCGGACGCAATTGGCAGAAGGTGTTGTTCGTCGATGATTCCACCGGCGCAATCGACCTGACGATAGAGCCGGCCAATCCGCGTGTGTTATATGCGGCGCTCTGGCGCATGCAGCGCCTGCCGTGGGGCTTCAATGCGGGCGCGGGCCGCAGCGGTCTATGGAAGTCGACAGACGGCGGGGACCACTGGACCGAGCTGACATTCAACGAAGGCATGCCACACGGTCCACTGGGCCGCATTGGCGTCGCCGTATCACCCGCGGACGCCGAGCGAGTGTACGCAACGATCGAGACACCGCCCGAAGACTCGACCGGCGGGATCTATCGATCCGACGACGGCGGCAAAACATGGGAGCGCACGAGCGGCGATCAGCGCTGGATGGTTCGCCCGTGGTACTACTCCGTCGTGCGCGCCGATCCCACGGACGCGAACACGATGTACGTGATGAACCTGTCGACGTGGAAGTCGATCGACGGCGGTCACACCTTCACGCGGGTCCGCGTTCCGCATGGTGATACGCACGACCTGTGGATCGACCCCAGGGATTCAAAAAGACTCATCAGCGGCAACGATGGCGGTGCGACGATCAGCATCGATGGTGGCGAGAGTTGGTCGAGCGAAATGAACCAACCGACCGCGCAGTTCTATCACGTCACCACGGACGACCAGTTCCCGTATCGGATCTACGGAGCGCAGCAAGACAATACGACCGTTTCGATTCTCAGCCGCTCCGACGATGGCGCAATCTCGCGTGAGGATTGGTACCCGGTTGGCGGCGGCGAGTCCGGGTACATAGCGCCCAAGCCCCGCGATCCGAATACGGTCATTGCCGGCACGTATACCGGCACGTTGACTCGTCTCGACGTTGTCACCAAGCACGTCAAGGACATCAGCGTTGGTCTCAACAACTATGATGGGTGGCCGTCATCGCAGGTGCCGAATCGATTCCAGTGGACCTTTCCGATCTTCTATTCGCGCCATGCACCAAGCGAGTTGTACGTCGCCGCCAATCGCGTTTTTCGCTCGAGTAACGACGGAGACAGCTGGGAGGCGATAAGTCCCGATCTCACGCTTCACGATCCGAGCACGATGGGACCGGTCGGTGGGGCGGTGACGCACGACATGACGGGAACCGAGTGGTACGCCACGATCTTCGCGCTCGCCGAGTCGCCGACGACGGCGGGCGTGCTCTGGGCGGGCTCCGACGACGGCCTCATTCACGTCACGCGTGACGGCGGGAAGACTTGGACGAACGTCACGCCGCGCGACATGGCGCACTTCACTCGCGTCTCCATCATCGAGCCATCGCATTACGACGCTGGAACTGCATATGTCGCCGCTAACAAATACCAGCTCGACGACCTGCGTCCCTACCTATGGAAAACGACCGATTATGGCCGCACCTGGACGCGGATCGACGCCGGGATCCCTCAGGGCGCGTACACGCGGACGATTCGTGAGGACCCCGTTAGGCGCGGCCTCCTCTATGTTGGAACGGAGACCGGCATCTGGTACTCCAACGACGACGGCGCCCGCTGGCGGGCGCTGCAGCTCAACCTGCCCCGTTCGTCGGTACGCGATCTTCACATCCATGGCAGCGACCTGATTGCTGCCACTCACGGACGCGCCTTCTGGGTCCTGGACGATGTCACGCCGCTGCGCCAGATGACCGATGCGATTCGGGGAGAGGCGGTCCACCTCTTCGTCGCGGATACGTCGATTCGCTTTGGCGGTGGCCGGTTTCGCAGCGAAGACGCCGGTGAGAACCCACCTTGTTGCCTAACGGTGAGCTACTGGCTCAAGCAGCGCGCCACGACTCCGGTAACGCTCGAGTTCCGCGATGCGTCCGGCAAGACGATCCGCACCTTTGCGAGCGCCGGTCCCGCCAGCGACAGCACGAAGGTCGATACGGCGAAGAATCGCGCGCCGCGCGACACGCTCGCGGAAAAGCCACGCGGATCTCGCTCGTTCGCGGACGACACGTTGGCCTTCGTGGCCGCTGATTCTCTCGTGCCGGCGCGCGCCGGCCTCAATCGCTTCGCCTGGAATCTGCGCTACCCGTCCACGCGCGAGGTGCGCGGTGTCGTCAACGACGAAGGCTCGACGCTAGGACCGGTGGTCGCGCCGGGCACGTACACCGTGCGACTCACCGTGGAAGGAAAGTCGTACGACCAGCTCGCGCTCGTCCGACCCGACCCGCGCATGCATGCCACGCAGGCCGACTATGTCGCTCAGGTCGCGCTCGCGCTCGACGTGCAGCAGACGACGAACGATCTCTCCGACGCGGTGAGTCGCATCCTCGACATCGAACATCAACTCGATGAACGCATCGATCACTCGAAGAAACAGGCCTACGCTGCCCGACTCGGCGCCGCCGCGACACCGCTTCGCACAAAGCTCGAGGCCATTCGCGACTCGCTTGTCGAAATTCACTCCCACGTCGATCAGATCACGCTGCACTATCCGATCCGGCTATACAACATGCTGCTCTCACTCGCCGATATGGTGCAGAGCGCCGAAGGCGCACCGACGAAACAGGAGGGCGAGATC
>DATEGN010000157.1:0-2321 GCA_035280125.1 Gemmatimonadaceae bacterium
CTACCGGCGTATACGGTTGCGTCAATCCGCCCGAATGTGTATGGTATCATGAAATCGACCACGCGATCGACGTAGCAGGAGGGGCAACACCATGGAACCCTTTCGATCCGAAAATCAGATCAATCGCGCGGAGCGGGCGAATGCACGGCTGAGCGAGGAAGGGCTCGCGGCTTTGCGCAAAGCGTTGGACACCACGCTCGCCGACGGCGATCCCGTCTCGTCACCGGCGCTCAAGCACGCCGTTCAGCGCATCTGCATCGATGCACGCCGGAGCGATTTGCCACCGGAACGGCTTCTGGTCGCATTCAAGACGGCGATGCATACACTTCCCGCCGTGCAGCGCCTAACGAGGGGGCCCGATCGCGATGACTTCGTCAGGCGTCTGGTGTCGCTATGCATCGACGAGTACTACGGCAAGCAGCCGCGGCCTCCCCAATATCGGACTTCCCCACCCTGATTGCGTGTGTAGATGTCACTGCGCCGTTTCTTTGGCATCTTCTCCGTCTTGGGACACTGGTTTCGTCACTGTGCCAGTGCTGGGGCGGAAACAAAACAGCCACGCAGGGAATTAACCCCTTACGTGGCCGATGGTTTCCAATGGGCCTGGGTAGAGTTGAACTACCGACCTCACGCTTATCAGGCGTGCGCTCTAACCACCTGAGCTACAGGCCCCAGTGTATTTGCCGGAGTGTGCTAGAGCTAGGAACCTTAATCAGTTAGCTCCCCCTTATCAACTGCGTTAACCGCTCGCCGGGCCTCAACTTGCCACGGGCGACTGCGATGTGGCCTCGCTTAGCCCGGTGACTCCGGGACGTGAACCGCCGCGTCTTGTACGATGCGCCAGCCTTTGGCCCCGCGAGCCCACACCGACGTCCACGTTCCGTGTAAAGACGTTCGAGCACCCGTCGTATCGGTGAACACCTCACGCAACGGCACGGTCATCACGACGGCGTTCGGTCCGAGAACACGCAGTTGGCTGTTGCCGATGACGAGACTGTCAATGCGCCGGACTTGGCGAAACCCCTCTCGGAAATCTCGCTCCACAACCGCGCGGCCTCGCAACAGCCGACCGTCGATGGCGCGCGTCAGCGTCGAGTCGTCCGCATAGAACATTAGCATCCCCTCAACATCGACTCGCCGGATCGCGGCGGTGAGCGAGTCGAACTGAAGCCGCACAGCGTCGGCAACAGCGGTGGAGTCGGCAGTCACCTGATGGCGCGACGGCGTGCAGCCGGAGGCCGCCAGCACACCGACGATGCCGCACACTCTGTATACCGATCTGAACACAGAAGCTCCCGGGACTCACCGCCCTGCTCGCGCTCGCTCGACGCTTCTCGTACATTGGCGGCATCGGTTCCGCGGAGGAAGCTGTGTCGTCGGAGCTGCGGGATCTGCTGCAATCCACGCTCGGCAGTGGCTATCGCCTGAGCCGAGAGCTCGGCGGTGGTGGCATGGCGAAGGTGTTCGTCGCCGACGACCCCTCCGTCGGGCGGCGCGTTGTCGTCAAAGTCCTCTCTCCCGACCTCGCCGCCGGCGTCAACATCGACCGCTTCAAGCGCGAGATCCAGGTCGCGGTGAGCTTGCATCACCCACGCATCGTGCCGGTGGTGAGTGCCGGCCAATCCGGCGCCGACTTGCTTTACTACACGATGCCGTTCATCGAGGGTGAGACGCTGCGCGCAATGATCACGCGCGCGCGTCAGATGCCGCTCGATCAGGCGCTCGCGATCGCGCTCGATGTCGCCGAGGCGCTGCAGTACGCGCACGATCGGAACATCGTGCATCGTGACATCAAGCCCGAGAACATCCTCATCGAGCGAGCCACCGGCCGAGCCGTCGTGACGGACTTCGGCATCGCGCGCGCGATCGAGCGCGCGGCCGATATCACGACCGTCACGAGCACGGGTCTCACGTTAGGCACGCCGACGTACATGAGCCCCGAGCAGGCCTCCGCCGACCGGGATCTCGACGGACGAAGCGATATCTACTCGCTGGGCTGCGTGTTATTCGAGATGCTCGCCGGCACTCCGCCGTTCAATGGTCCGACTGCCCGCGCCATCATCGCCCGGCACATGACCGAACCTCCACCATCGATTCGGATCGTGCGGCCCGACTTGCCCGCCGGAGCGGCCGTGTTACTCGAGCGCATGCTGGCGAAAGCGCCCGACGCGCGACCCGCGACGGCGAGCGCACTGGCCGACGCAATCGATCATTACGAGTCGCTGACGAGCGCGTCACCGACGCGCGGCCGACTCGCCGAGGGGCTGGCAAAACTCTGGAAAGTCGTTAGGCGCGGGCCGAAGTGACCCGTGCGCCGGGCG
>DATEGN010000158.1:0-2694 GCA_035280125.1 Gemmatimonadaceae bacterium
ACGGAGGCAGGCGTCGCCGTGGCCGTTGCTCCATTCGAGGTGCTCGACCCGCGGTTGGCACTCTGGAAGGAGGGCATGGTCGATGTGCTCTCCCGCAACATCGACGGCGCTGGTTCCATTCGCTCGATCTCACCGGAGGTGACGATCAAGCAATGGGAGGGGCGAGCCGACCGCGCCTCGGCGATCGCGTTTGCGAAGAAGGTCGGAGCGCAGATGGTGCTCTACGGTCAACTGCAGTCTGCTGGCCAGGACATGGTCGATGCGCACGTCTGGATCGCGGACGCACAGCGGGATGGTGCACCACTCGAGGTGCAGGTGCGCGACTCGATGTCACGGATGGATCGCGTCGGTGACTCACTCAGCGTACGGGTCTTGTCTGCCATCGGGCGGGACTATGCGATCGGTCGAGCGCGGCTTTCATCGCTAGGGTCCGGGTCTCTCCCCGCGATCAAGGCATTCTTGCGCGGATCACAGTTTTTTCGCCACACACAGTTCGACTCGGCCGCGGCGGCCTTCCAGGAGGCCGTGACGCTCGACTCGACCTTCGCGGTCGCCTATGGCATGCTCGGACAGGCCCTCGGTTGGACCGAGGGGGGCGGCAGCATCGACGCGAACGGTGCGTACGTGCGCGCGGGAAAGCTCATTCGCGCCGGCCTGTCGCCCCGTGACTCGCTCCTGCTTACCGCGTTTCAGCATTTGTCGACGGCGCGCACAGGCATCGATCGAGAGAAGGAGTTGCGAGCAGCGTTCGCTTCGGCAGGTGCGGCGGCCACTCGGTATCCGAATGATGCGCAGGTGCTATACGTCTACGCCGATATGCGATATCACTCGGATCAGTCGCTTGGCGACAACGAGGCGGCAGCGCTCTTCCAGCGGGCCGTACAGGCCGACTCAGACTTTTCTCCGGCATGGGTGCACGCAACCGAGCTGTCTTTTCGCCGCGGACCCGTGGTTGGACGTCATTACGCGGAAGCGTACCTTGCGCACAATCCACGCGACCCTCAAGCACGAGCCCTTGGCGTGGCAGCGACGATTGCGGATCCGTCGCTGACATCTGGTAAGCGGAAGGCCATACTCGACACGCTCTCACCAGATCTGGTTCGCGGCGCCATCGGAGCGCTGGTCCAGCTTGCCGATAGCGCTGAGGTCGCACTCGAACTTGTTCGCACGTTCGTTCATCAATCCTCGCCACAAGGACGCAGCGGCTCGAGCGCCGACCTTGCCTATCTGCTCTCCTACCGCGGCCACATCACGGAAGCGTGGCCTCTCGCAGTCGAGCATAGGTCGTACCTTGTCACCGAGATTGCTGGCCTCGGACTTATCCCAGCCGATAGCGCGTTGCGCGTCGTTAGGCCGTGGCTCGGCCGAAGCGACGAGAGTTTCATCTATCCAATCCCGGTGCTGGCCGTCGCTCGCGACACAGCGGGATTGGCGGCAATGGCGAGAAAAATGGATTCCATCGCAGCAAAAGCGGTCTCGCCCCGGAAGGCGGTAATGCTCTACTTGGCGGCATCAGCGCGAGCGTACCTTGCGCTCGCCGCCGGGGACACCGCGAATGGCACGCGACAATTCGACGCCCTGCCGGATTCGATCCTGCGATTGCCATTCGACCGATTCATCCGTGCGCACCTCGTAGCGCGCCAGGACCCACAACGCGCCCTCACATTGCTGCGCATGAAGGCCGGAAATGACATTCTCGGCGTCGCCGCCCTGCTCGAGCGCGCGCGCAGCGCCGAGCGCGTTGGCCTACGCGAGGAAGCCGTGACGGCGTACGCGCGTGTTGCCGATCTCTGGCAGAACGCGGACGCCGCGCCGTTGCGCGACGCGCGCGACGAGGCTCGCCAGGCCCTGCACCGGCTCGATCCCGATGGCCGTATGCGGAGCCTGGTGAGTCAGTGATGGTCCCCGCCTACCGGGCCGACGCCTTGTTCAGGACCACCGCGGCACGAATGAGCGCCTTGAAGGCTTCTCCATCCAATTCATCGCCCTCGTGCAGATCTATCGCGCGCCTGACGCGGCTGTCGAGTGCCGTGTTGAACAGGCCTGAAGAGTTCCCGAGCCGAGCGCCTTTGGAGAACGTGAGCTTCACGTGGGCTTTGTAGGTCTCGCCGGTACAGATCATTCCGTTGTCGGACCACACCGGAACGCCGCGCCATTTCCACTCTTCGACGACGTCAGGGTCGGCCTGCTTGATGAGCGTTCGGATGCGAGCGAGCGTCTCGCCACGCCAATCGCCGAGCTCCTTGATGCGGCCATCGATGAGCTGCGAAGGTGATGCGCTTTTGGTCTTCGCGGTCTTTTTCATGTTTGAGGCTCGATGAGGGGACGTGACAGGTGTTGGAGTCGACGCCAGGAGTAGTACGCGATCCCCCAGAGGGCACCCGTGCCGGCGGCCCAACCCCACACCTCAGGACCATCACCTAACGAGAAGTGCGCAATCAGCGCCGACACGAGCGTGATGGCGAAGCCGGCGTGCGCCCACTCCTTGAGCCGCACCGACACCGGCGCGATGAGCACCACGACGCCGATGATCTTGGCCGACGAGAGCTCCGCACGAAAGTAGTCCGGAAAGCCGAGGTGCCTGAACATGTCCGCGACCTGCGGGAGACGCAGCTGCGCATAGGCGGTGAAGCCAATCTGCAGGCAGAAAAGCAGCGTACCGATCCAGTAGATGATGATGTTCGCTTTGAGGCC
>DATEGN010000159.1:0-2772 GCA_035280125.1 Gemmatimonadaceae bacterium
GATCTCGAGCGCCGCGGCCTGCGCCGTCGGAACATTCTCGCCGTACACGGAATTAGGCCCGCCGCTGAAGATAATTCCTGTTGGCGCCCACTCCCTGATGAACTCGACCGTCACGGTCGGTGGATGTATCTCGGAATAGACCCGCGCCTCGCGCACCCGCCGCGCAATGAGCTGCGTGTACTGCGAGCCGAAGTCGATGATGAGAATGCGGGAGCTCATCAGCGGCGCCACTCCGAGGGATCGAGCACGAGAAACTCGACTTGTTTGGTGTCGAGATCGAGAATGGCGGCCGATGGTGTGCCGAAGAGCCAGCCGCACGCCTCGCCAGGATTCACGATCAGGGTGTCGCCTCGGGACTTCATCTCCTGCTTGTGTGTTCCGCCATGGACGACGATCGCATGCGATTCGATCGAGCGCTGTTGCACGTCGCCGATGTCGTGCACGAGGAGAAGGCGTTGGCCGCCAATCTCGAAGCTGTGCGGCGAGTCGAACAATTCCGTGCCGAACGCACTCTGAGCGCGCGTGAGCAACCCTTGCTTGTCGCCGTCATTGTTGCCATAGACGCCCGCCAGCGAGAGTTTAGTCTCCTCGAATGGCTTGAGCACGAACGGCGCGCAGTAGTCGCCCGCGTGTAGCACCATGCCGACGCCGCCCGCGATCATGAGACGCAGCAGCTCGGCCACAGCGGGGACGCGGTCGTGCGAGTCGGACATCAGACCGATGCGCATCAGCTCCTCCACTCCGGGTCATCGACCTCTTGCTGCACCAACGTCTCGTAGCGCTCTCGCTCGGTCACGATGGCAAAGCGATCGCCATCCACCAGCACCTCGGCGCCACGCGCGCGGCTGTTGTAATTGGACGACATCACGTAGCCGTAGGCGCCGACGTCGAATACCGCCAACAAATCGCCGGGTTGTACGTTCTGCACCTCACGATCCAGGGCGAGAAAATCTCCACTCTCGCATACAGGCCCAACGACGTCAGCGCGGATGCGATCGCTGCCCGACTCGACCGCCTCGATGCGATGAAATGCGCCGTAGTGCGAGGGCCGCAGGAGCTCCGTCATGCCAGCGTCGGTGATGACGTACTCCTTGCCACCGCTATGCTTCCGATAGAGCACGCGAGTGAGCAGCACGCCGGCATTCCCGACGACGAATCGACCCGGCTCCATGATCAGCCCGAGCCCGCTCTCCGCGACGAGCGGCAGCACCGACTGGGCGAAGCGGGCGAGGTCCGGTGGCTCCTCGGTATCGTAGCGTACCCCGAGGCCGCCACCGATATCGAGAAATCGCAGCGAGCCAACTCCACGCTGACGCAAATCCGCGGCGATGTTCGTTAGGCGCTCGGTGCCAGCGCGGTACGGATCGACGCGCGAAAGCTGCGAGCCCAAGTGCATGTCGAGACCGAGCAGCGTGAGGTGTGGGAGCGACGCGGCCAGCTCGGCGACGCGGCGTGCGTCGTCGAAGGGAACGCCGAACTTGTGGCCGCGCTCACCGGTTCGAATGTACTGATGCGCCGCGTCCACCGTGATCTCTGGATTGACGCGGATCGATACCGGTGCGCGCATGCGCCGTTTGGCGGCCAACTCGTTGAGGAGCTGCAGCTCGCTCTCCGATTCGACGTTGACGAGCAATACTTGCGCGTCCAAGGCTTCGGACAGCTCGCCTGCCGTTTTTCCCACGCCACCAAAGATGATTTCGTTCCCGCGAAAGCCCGCCTTGAGCGCGCGAAACAGCTCGCCGCCGGAGACGACATCGGCGCCAGCACCCAGGCCGTGTATCAAACGGAGAATCGCCCGGTTCGAATTTGCCTTGAGCGTATAGTGAATTCGGTGCGGCACGGGAGCGAGCGTCTCGTCGAGCAGCTCGTATCGATTGCGTATCGTCGACGAGCTGTAGACATAGCTCGGCGTTCCCGCCGCCTCGGCCACGACGTCGAGTGGCACGCCCTCACAGCGCAACATGCCGGCGCTCCGCGTGAAGCCCGCGCTCAATACGCCTTGGCCCATACAGCTTCACTGGTCGCGGCTTTATTGCAGCGAAGGCAGCGCGTGGGCGCCTCGGCGGAACGGAACTCCTCATCCGGCAACACACGGATCGTGGCTTTCGTTTCTTCCTTGATGCTTGCTTCGCAGTCGGCATCGCCACACCATCCGGCGTACACGAATGCGCCATCGCCTTCCATGATCTGCCGGAAGCGATCGTAGTCGATAGCACCACGAATGCTGTTCTTGTCCTGCCGATCGCGCGCGAGCGCGAGCATGTCGAGCTGCATCTTCGCCAGGAGGTCGCTGGCATCCTCACCGATCGAGTCGAGCGAGGCAGGGCGCTTCTCACCAGTGTCGCGCCTAACCAGCAACGCCTGGTTCTTATCGAGGTCCTTGGGCCCGATCTCCATCCGCAGAGGTACGCCGCGCAACTCCCACTCGTAGTACTTCGCTCCTGGCTTGATGCCCTGACGTGCATCGAGATGTACCCGCAAGCGCCCCGGATCGCGCCGCTCCCAGTCGGTGAGCGTTGCAAGAATCTGGGTCGTGGCTTGGAGGACGCGCCCGCGCTCTTCGTCCGTCCGGTAGATCGGCACGATGACGATCTCTGTCGGCGCGAGCAGTGGCGGAATACGAAGGCCCTTGTCGTCGCCGTGGGTCATAACGAGTCCGCCAACGAGACGCGTCGAAACGCCCCAACTCGTGTTCCAGGCGAACTCCATGCTTCCGGACTCCGCCTGAAACTTCAGATCAAAAACTTTTGCAAAGTTCTGTCCGAGATTGTG
>DATEGN010000160.1:0-3680 GCA_035280125.1 Gemmatimonadaceae bacterium
TCGGTCCGAGTTTGTCCATTGTCCAGGAGAGAGCCATCGCTCCAGTGCGAGGCACTCGGCCGAACGTGGGACGGAAGCCGCTCAGACCGCAGACGCGCGACGGGGACGTGATCGAGCCATTCGTCTCGGAGCCGATGGAAAAGCCCACCAATCCCGCGGCGGTTGCCGACGCCGGACCAGCGGACGAGCCGCTGGACCCTGTCTCCGGATTCCACGGATTTCGCGTGCGCTCGGCGTACCAGCGGTCGCCCTGGGCGAGCGCACCGAGCGTGAGCTTGGCGACGAGGATCGCACCGGCGTCGTCCAACCGCCTAACGACAGTCGCGTCGTAATCGAAGCTCTGGTCCTTGTACAAGCCAGCGCCCCAGGTTGTCGGATACCCTTTGACCGCGAGCAGGTCCTTCGCCCCCCAGGGAATGCCGTGCAGCGAACCGCGATACTTGCCACTGGCGATCTCCCAATCGGCCGCTTTCGCCTGCGCACGCGCGCGCTCCTCGGTGAGGGTGATGACACAATGCAGCTGAGGGTCGAAGCGCTTGAGACGCGAGATATACATCTCCGTCAGCTCGCTTGGCTTCACTTTGCGTGTCCGAACGAGCTCCGACAGCTGTGTCACGGGCAGAAACGCGAGATCATCCAGGCTTCCGGGCCGCGCCGCGACCGGCACGCGGGAACGAACTGCCGGTACATGCGACTTGGGCGGGAGCTTCTCGCCTGGCGGAACCGGATCGAAAACGATCGCGGGGAAAACCGACATGTCGAGCGGTACCTTGTGCAGCGCCTCGATCGCTGTACGAGTTTGCTGAACTCCGCGCGTGATGTCGGCGCGCTCGTCATCCGTCAGATGAATGCCGGCAATCTGCTCCGCCGACGCGAGCATCTCCTTGGTGATCTCGGGCTCCTGCTGCTGCTGTAGCTGCGCCCAAAGGACGCCGGGAAGAAGCGTGGAGCAGAGGCCGATGGAGCCAAAATACGCCATGAAGGCGCGCCGATCGTAAGTCGATGATTGCGTCATGGTTTTGCGAGGTCGGGAGTGACGAGACACCGCGTGGCGGGCGGAGAGCTACGCTAGATGAGAACGCAAGGCAAGATTCCTCGACCGCCGCACAGTTCGGTGAGTCAAGGCAAACGTAATGACTGTCCTTCCAGATCGTGGTGGTGCAACCTCGTGACGCTGCTTGGGATGCGCCCGTCATCCCGGAGTCCCACCTCACCCTCTGAAACTGCCGCCTCAGACAACTCGTCATGAGGACACTTGTATGAGCGTCATCATCTTCGAGGGTGTGCTGTTCGTCGCGCTATTGGCGACGGGAGCCGCCCTTCTCTATTTCGTGCTCGTCACGTTCACGCCGGTCGGCACCAGGCTCCGCCAGGTGCAGAACCGGAGGCAAATCGATCGCGCAGCGGAGCTCAACTGCCCAATTCACGGGCCGCGCAATGAAAAGGACCTGGTGCGCCTCGCCAGCGGGGAAGTGATCTGCCCCGATTGCTACAAGGAGACTGTCCATGGTTAGCGGGACCAGGGTTGGTGATCGACTCGAAGCGATGGGTTTCAGTCGCACGCCGGGCGAGGGAGGATCGCGCTTCATGCGGCTGTTGGGCATCGGCGCCGGGATCGTCCTTCTCCTGTTCTTGATTCCGAACATGGTGACGTACGTGAACCCCGGGTACGTCGGTATCGTGATTCACCGTGCCGGCGGCGGCGTCGATACCAGGCCGCTCGGTCCGGGTTTGCACATGCGGAATCCACTAACGACGGGCATCGAGGAGTACCCGATCTTCATGCAGACGCTCGTGTTGACAAAAGCGTCGAACGAGGGCTCGCCGAACAACGACGAGATCAACGTCAACAGCAAGGAAGGGCAGCCGATCTCGCTCGATGTTTCGATGTCGTTCGAGCTCGACCCCGACAAGGCGCCATTTTTGTACACTTCATTTCGCCGGGATATCGGCTCCATTCAGCACACGTACGTGAAGCAGTCGATTCGCCAGGCGCTTCAGGAGGTCATAGGCAATGAAGAGATCGCGGCGGTAATCGGGCCCAAAAAGGCGGAGGCGGTCGCGCGCACGCAGCAGCTCATCGCCGAACGCCTTACTCCATACGGGTTCATCGTTAAGCAATTCACGATCAATGAGCTTCGTGCTCCGCCAGCTGTGATTGAAGCTATCAATCAGAAGAACGTGATGCAGCAACAGGCGCTGACGGCCCAGAACGAGCTGCAGAAGAACACCTTCCAAGCGCAAGGTGATTCGATCAAAGCTGCCGGCCGCGCGAAGGCGATCCTGACTGAGGCGGAAGCGCAGGCACGCGCGAATGAGCTATTGTCCAAGAGCATCACCGGCACACTCGTGCAGTACGAGATGGCGAAGCGCTGGAATGGCCAGATGCCGCAAGTCAGCGGCTCGGCGATGCCGATGATTCAGCTTCCGAAACCGTAGCTGGCGGCTGCTAGTTGGTGGTTGGTATTCCAGGCCAACCACCAACTAGCAGCCACGGACAACCATGTCCATTTACGAATTCTCACTCTTTCTCGGTGCCGCTGGTCTGGGCATCATGGGATTGAGTGGCTTTGCCCACACGATCGGTTCGCATCACGGAGCTCACGCTCCTCATGGCGGCCACCATGGTGGTGCGGCACGTGGTGGTATGCGGGCGGGTCGCGGTGCTGGACGAGGAGCCGGACGGGCTGGCGGGGCACGAGCGCTCTGGGCGCTCCTGTCGCCTCGGCCCCTGTTCAGCATGCTCGTTGGCTTCGGCGCGGTTGGGCTGATGCTTCACCCGATCGTGCCGGGTGCCCTGTTGCTGCCGGTGGCGGCGGCGGGAGGGATTCTGTTCGAGCTGGGTATTACAAGACCCTTATGGAATTTCCTTTTTCGCTTCGAGTCGGCGCCCGCGTTGACATTGGAGACCTGCATCGGCGATGAGGCCCGCGCGGCGACGAGCTTCGACGCGAAAGGTGACGGGCTCGTTGCTCTCGAGCTGGACGGCCAGATGGTGCAGTTGTTAGGCACGCTGCACCGCGAGGACCGCGAAGCAGGGGTGCGTGTGCGTGCCGGGGATCCAGTCCGTATCGACGAGGTGGACGCGGAGCGCAATCGCTGCATCGTGCGCCGCGTCTAGCGATGTCAATCATTTAACTGCATTGTCGGGGAGCATGGCTCCCCACAGTCTCATTTCGCTTCGGCGAAGGTAGCGTCATGGATCTTCATTCAATCCTCACCAATTGGTTCTTCATCGGCGCTGGTGCGCTGCTCTTCGTGTTCGTCGTGATACCCACGATTGTTGCGGCATTTCTCCGCGACGTGGAGGCCGGAACGATTCGTCTCGTCAGTTGGATCGCGGGCGGAACGGTGATTTATCGTGGACCAGGCAAGTCGAAAGAGATTCCCCTGCTCACGACGGGGACGACAATTTCGAGCAAAGTCATCAACGTCGACCTCGATATCACGGACCAAACGGCAGACGTCGATGAAAACGGTCGCCCGCAGCCGATCAAGATTCGCGTCCTCGCGAGCGCAATCGTTTCAGTCGGTGATTCGGACGTCATGGTGCGTACGGCGGCAAATCGTTTCTTCGCGAAGCCCGACTCGGATCAGATGAGCACTCTCACCGATCTGCTCTCGAGCTCTGGTCGTCGCGCGATCAATCTGCTCACCCACGATCAGCTCTTCTCGGCGAA
>DATEGN010000161.1:0-2695 GCA_035280125.1 Gemmatimonadaceae bacterium
GGCATTTTCCCAAACAGGGGCTCGTCGACTTTCTGTCGTTGCTCGGTCTCGGCATCGGTCCGGATGCGAACGCGGAGACCAGCTACGACGATACACAGTACACGTTGCGGATCCCGACCGACGGGGCCGATGTCCTCGATCGCGCGCTGCTCGTCCTGGAGGATTGGGCGCAGGGCGCCACCTTTGATCAGAGCGAGATCGATCGCGAGCGGGGCATCGTGCTGGCGGAATGGCGGCTGCATCTCGACGCCGATCAACGGACGCAGGACAAAGTGATCGGCGCCCAGCTCGCGGGATCGCGCTATGCCGATCGCCTGCCCATCGGCAAACCCGACATTATCGAGCACGCGCAGCGGGAACAACTGCTGCGGTTCTATCATGACTGGTACCGCCCCGACCTGATGGCGGTGATCGTCGTCGGCGACGTCGACCGAGACGCCGTGGCGGCAATGATCACGCAGCACTTCGGGTCGCTGACGGCGCCGTCGCCCGAACGGCCACGGCCCACCTTCGATGTGCCGGAACACCGTGGCGCCCGCTACGCGATCGTGACCGACAAGGAGGCGACCGCAACGGCCGTGCAGATCAATGATTTGAGGCCCGCTCGCAATCAGGGATCGGTCGGCGGGTACCGCGAGATCATGCGTGATGAGCTGTTTTCCGACATGTTCGGTGCCAGGCTCGACGAGCTCGCTCGGAGCGCGAATCCGCCGTTCGTGAGCGCTTCTGCCGACCGCGAGCTGTTCCCAGCCCCGCGAACACGGGATGTAGCAACATTGCAGGCGATCGTATCGAACGATGGTGTGACGCGCGGTCTGACCGCACTCGTCACCGAGCTGCAACGTCTCTCACGGTTCGGCTTCACGGCGACCGAGCTCGCCCGAGCGAAGCAGGCGATGATGCTCACCTATGAGCGCGCCGTCACGGAAAGTCCCGACCGCGAGTCGCCTAGCCGCGCCGACGAATACACGCGCAACTTCCTCCAAGGCGAGGCGCTGCCGACGATATGGCAGGAGCTCGCGTTCCATCGCCGCTTCCTGCCCGAGATTACGTTGAACGAGATGAACGCGCTCGCGTCGGACTGGTTTCCCGAGGCGAACCGGCTGGTGATCGTGTCGGCGCCGGAAGTGGCCGGACGCGCGTTGCCGACCGAGGCACAACTCGCGTCCACTGTCAGCACCGCCGCAGCGAAGACGCTGACCGCTTACGTCGACTCGGGCTCCGGGCTGACGTTGATGGAACGCCCGCCTGCGAAAGGAACCATCGCCAGCACCGCGGCCTACGGCGACGTGACCGAGTGGACACTGTCGAATGGCGCCAAAGTGGTCCTCAAGCCGACGACGCTGAGAGCCGATCAGATTCTGTTCACGGCAAGCGCGCCCGGAGGAACGTCGCTCGCGAGCGACGCCGATCTCTTCGCCGCGCGCACCGCCGACGATGTGATTGGAGCGAGCGGGGTCGACAAGCTCTCGGACGTCACCCTCGACAAGCTGCTGACGGCGAAGGCGCTCGCGGTCAGGCCATTCATCACGGAAACCCGCGAAGGGATGCGAGGCGGCGCCGCGCCTCGCGACCTCGAAGCGATGTTCCAGCTGCTGTACCTGCGCTTCACCGCGCCGCGCGCCGATCCCAACGCCTTCGCCGCGATGAAGAACCAGGCGCTGGAGATGATGTCGAACCAGTCCGCGAGCCCGGAAGTGCTCTTCAACCAGACGCTGGCATCGGCCATGAGCGGCAACCATCCACGGCGCCAGGTCGAATCTCCAGACACGGTCGCGAAATGGGATCTCAACAAATCGCTCGCGTTCTATAAGGCGCGCTTTGCCGACGCCAGCAACTTCACCTTCGTCTTCGTCGGGAGCTTCACCCTCGAGATGATGAAACCGTTCGTCGAAACCTATGTCGCGAGCCTGCCGGCCACTCGTGCCCGCGAAACATGGCGCGACCTGGGCATCACCACGCCGGCTGGCGTCGTCGAGACGACGGTCCGCAAAGGCATCGCGCCGCGCAGCGAAGTATCCATCGTGTTCACCGGGCCGTTCGAGGACAGCGGCGTCGGCCGCCTGGCGCTCCGGACCGCGACGCTCCTGCTGCAAGCGAGACTGAGCGATGCGCTGCGTGAGCAGCTCGGCGCCACCTACGCGATTTCGGCCGAGTCGGAGGCCAGCCGCAATCCGAGGCCGGAGTATCGTGTCACGATCAACTGGACGTGCGATCCCGCGCAGGTCGACGCCCTGGTCAAGCGTGTGTTCCAGGAGGTCGCCGCCGTTCGGAACACACCGATATCGGGCGAGCAGATCGTCCGCATCCGCGACTTCCTGCAGCGCGATCTCGATCGCGTCAGCACCGAGAACGGATTTTTCCTGAACGCGCTCGTGCGTCACTACGAAAACGGCGAGCCGCTGAAGACGGATGTCGTGAGCGAACAGTCGGCGGACATCAAGGCGCTGACTGGCGAGGCGGTGACGCAGGCCGCGCTCAAGTACCTCGACCCGGCCCGTTACGTCCGCGTCACGCTAGTGCCGGACAAATAGGGCAGGACAGGCCGGAGGGGCGGGAAGGCAAAGCTTCCAGGCCTTGTTGGGTAAGATAGCCGCGCGGCGACGGCCATGCCCGTATCTATCCGCAGGCAGACTCTCGTCGTACCCAGGCGCCCGGGCATCGCCGCCGATCGGGCGACGCCAGGATTGCCGCC
>DATEGN010000162.1:0-2910 GCA_035280125.1 Gemmatimonadaceae bacterium
TATGCGCTCTCGTTCATTGCCGTCTTCGTGCTTCGCCACCGAGAACCGAGTGCGCCGCGGCCCTTCCGTGCGTGGGGCCACCCGTGGACGACGGGCCTAGTCCTCGTCAGCTCGATTGTCTTTCTACTCGGCGCCATCGCCGCCGATCACGAGAACTCGCCCTGGGCGCTTGGGTTGCTGGTGGTGAGCTATCCAACTTTTTTGCTTACCCGTCGGCGTTCGCTGCGCGAACGGCTGGGGTCTAGGGCCTAGGGGCTGCTGCCCGAACTAACTAACCCCCTCCTCCCCTAGCCCCTCTTCTTATCTTCCTCTCATGCGACACAACAACAAAGAACTTTTGGTCGTTGGCGACCGCGTCCTCGTGCGACTCGAAGAAGGCGAGGAGCGAACGAACGTCGGACTCTATTTGCCGCCGACGGCAGTCGACAACC
Organism: Gemmatimonadaceae bacterium; assembly: GCA_035280125.1. GTDB lineage: Bacteria > Gemmatimonadota > Gemmatimonadetes > Gemmatimonadales > Gemmatimonadaceae > AG2. The sequence continues at coordinate 432 of DATEGN010000162.1, forward strand.
AGGCCGTGCAGGGCGGAACGATCGTGGCCACTGGCCCGGGCCTCCCAATGCCGAGCCCGGATTCGAATGTCGAGGAGCCATGGCGAGTGACTTCGCGCGAGACCCGCTTCGTACCGATGCAAGCACGTACCGGCGACTACGCGCTCTTTTTCCGCAAGGCCGCGGTCGAGATCACGTTTGAGGGCGACCGGTATCTGGTTGTCCCCCAGGCCGCGATCCTGGCGTTGGTGAGAGACGAATTGGAGGATTTGATGAGGGGCTAGGCGCGTTGGGGCTACGGGCACAACTCTAGCCGCTAGATCCTAGTCCATATGTAGTTCTAACCCTAACGAGGTTCATTGTTGTGCGTCTTCCTCAGCATCAAGCGATTTACGACGAACGCATGGTTGCTCCCATGCGGCAGGAGCTGACCCGAATCGGTTTCCAGGAGCTGCGAACGCCGGAGCAGGTCGATAGCGCGCTCAAGGAGGCGGTAGGCACGACGCTCGTCGTCGTGAACTCGATTTGCGGTTGTGCGGCACGCAATGCGCGTCCGGCAGTGACAATGGCGCTCCAGGGAGACGCCAAGCCGGAGAAGCTCACGACTGTGTTCGCCGGTCAGGACGTCGACGCGACGCAACGTGCGCGCGAGTACTTCACTGGATATCCGCCATCGTCGCCGTCGATTGGCCTGCTCAAGGACGGCCAGCTGGTGTACATGATGGAGCGATGGCAGATCGAAGGCCGTCCGGCGCAGGAGATCGCAGAGGATTTAGTCGGGGCATTCGAGAAGTTCTGCTGATCTTGCTGTCATCCTGAGGAGCCCTTCGCTGCGCTCGAGGGTAAACTCCGCGACGAAGGATCCATTGTCCCGTGTTGAGACGGTAGATCCTTCGCTTCGCTCAGGATGACAGCGAAGTCGTCACCTGCGACTGACACGACTTCGTCCAGCACTCCGGACACGGGAGACGGGCGACCTGCCCGACTCGATCACCTAACCACTGAAACGACCATCGTTTGACTCGCATCGCCATTTGCGGCAATGCGCGTGCGTCTGTCGGCATCGTCCCCGATGGAGGCACCCATGCGCTCTAGTGTGGTAGATGCACGCGTAGCTCCCCGCATTTCGCACGGTCTCGCGCTGGCCGTCGCTGCTGCAATTGCGACGTTGTTGATCCTCACGACGCCGGCGCGCGCTCGAGCGCAGGCGGAGTGGAATATCGGTCCGTTCCTCGACTATGCGACGATTCACGGCGGTCATCCCGCGTCGGCGGGGCTGCAGACCGGCGTATTCGTCGGCCCGATTGGCCTTCGGGTCAGCGGCTTCAGCGCGCTCGACCAACCGTACTCGTCGAGCACGACGACGACCGACATGCCGCGCTGGGGCGGCGATGCTGACCTGATGTTCATCTTCGACTTCGCGTCGCGAGGCAGCCGCGGCGTTGGCATCGCGCCATACGTGTTCGCCGGCGCTGGCCTCGGAGTTCGCAATCAGACCGCCCAGTTCTACAACGCCAGCAGTTACAACTCTACTGATCTCGAAGGTGGCTGGAGCTACGGCGGTGGTCTGCTGCTTCCGCTCGGCAACACGCTCGAGGCCATGGGGGAGATCCGTGCGCGGCCGTCAGGGTTCTTCAACGTGACGCCGAGCACACGTCCCACATACACTGAGTTCCGGGTCGGGCTGTCGCTGCGATTGGGAACGGCGCTCGGAGGTTCACGGTATCGATCGGCGTCGTTCGCGCCCTCGCCGCCCAGGCCGCGGCGAAGTCAGTCGGATGATGCGGTTCACGCCATCCTCGGGAGTGTGAGCGAAGCGGGAGGCGCGCCTCCCGCTTCGGCTGCTCGGGTCATCCCGACCGCGGAGCATTACCTCGGCACACCCTATCGCTACGGCGGAACGTCGCCGATTACGGGCTTCGATTGTTCAGGTTTTGTGCAATACGTCTTCGCGCGCAATGCTGTGCGTCTCCCGCGGACCTCGCGGCAACAGGCGAAGGTCGGCGTCGCGCTATCGCGCAACTGGAGGTCCCTTCGGCCAGGCGACCTCGTGATGTTCGCGGAGCGCGGCGAGCCGATCAGCCACGTCGCGATCTATGCGGGCCGCAACCGGATCATTCACGCCTCCGCGAGCGGTGGCGAGGTTCGTTACGACGACCTCAGTACGCGTCGCGGGCAATGGTTCGTCGAGCACATCGCCGCTGCTCGTCGTGTTACGCCCGATGGGCGAGGACTGATGCTCGATCTCGTGAAGATGCTCGATGCGAAGTCCTTGCTGGATACGGCATTGGATATCGGGGATTTGGCGCCGAAGCCGTAACGGGAACGGGCCCCGTCTAGCGTCCCGAGCCATTCGTCGCTACGGTCTACTCCATGTCATACACGGAGCGACGTGGCTTCGAGCGCGTCGAGTACGCTGCAGGCGCCGGTGACCGGCCGGTCTTCCTGAGCGGGGGCGGAGTGTTCCAGGTTGTCGACTGCGCCGAGCGTGGCATTCGTT
>DATEGN010000163.1:0-3529 GCA_035280125.1 Gemmatimonadaceae bacterium
GAGAGCGCGCCCATGATCAACGCGCCCGAGTATCGACCCGCGGTTCCAGCCGTCGACGCGCGCGCCAGCAACGCCGACGGCACCCGCACCGGCAACACATCGAGCATGGCGAGCGCGGCGATGATCAGCACGTTCGCCATCAGGAAGTACAACCATGGATTGGTACTCACTGTTCCGAAGAGCGTTCCGGTGAGGCCGGCGAACAGCCCGAGTGCCGAGTAAACGAGTGCCAGACCGACGATATACGTGAGCGTCAAGCCGAGCGGCCGCCAACGATTCGTGCGGGCGGTCTGGGCCCCGACGGTCGCCTCCGACCCACCGACAATCGCCGCAGTAATCGGGATCATCGGATAGATGCAGGGTGTCAGACTCGTAAGCACGCCGCCGGCGAACACGAGCGGGATCGCCAATGCCGGGTTTCCAGACAGAGTGTCGCGAAGGGAGGTAAAATCGACCATCGTGATGCGCGTGACCTATGTGCGCGCGTGTTCGTTAGCGACCGAGGTGGATTAACGGACTTGTGCCAGACGCGTCATTCCCATGTTCGCGTCATTTCAAGGGGATAAGGTATGTCGCGCTTTTCATCGAGGACATGGCTCGTGTCGTACTTCGCTATGCTCTTCGCCGGGTTTTCGTTCCCGTGCGTTGCCTGCGGCCAGGCCCACGACCATAAAACGCAGACTCAGTCGCAAGACGACCATATGGTAGGGATGGCGGATCACGCGATGGCCGACATGGGCATGGACTCGGTCATGCGCCTTCACATGCAGATGACGCCGATGCGGGTCGCGACCCACGACGATTCGACGCGCGCGCTCGCCGTCGTCGCCGAGCTGCGACACGCGATCGCCAAGTACAGGGACGTCGCCGTGGCCGAGCGCGATGGATTCCAGATGTTCCTGCCAAACGTCAAGAACCAGCGCGTCTTTCATTTCACGAATTACCGGAACGCGTTCAAGGAAGCATTTCGCTTCGACGCGGATCAGCCGACATCACTGCTCTACAAGCGTGGTCCCGATGGTCGGATGGTCCTCATCGGCGCCATGTACACCATGCCGAAGCGCGCGGGACTCGATAAGCTCGATGAGCGGGTGCCCCTCGGCATCGCTCAATGGCACAAGCATGTGAACTGGTGCCTCCCCAAGGCGGGGGAAACGTCGCGTTGGATGGAGCGGAAGGACGGACGACCGCTGTTTGGCCCGGAGAGCACGATCGCAACTCAGGCTGCGTGCGATGCCGTTGGTGGCGATTTTCATCCGTCGCTCTTCGGATGGATGATTCACGCGAATGTGTTCGAGGGTGAGGACCTCGGACACATTTTTGGCGACGATCACCACAAGAATTAGAACTTTAAGACAGAAGGAACGGTCGAATCGGTTAGCGCTTCCGAGGTTCGAGCGGAAGTTTCGGGGATAGGGCAAAAGGCCCGATTGTGAGAGAAGTTACAATCGGACAGTATTGTGGGTCTCAATTTGCCCTGTTCACAACGGAAGCGCTCCGATGTCGACGCCGATATCGTTTCGCCAAATCTGGCCCATCCTTCTCGCACCGCTCGTACTGGCCGCCTGCAGCGACGCGTTCGCGCCTGCGCCTGCGCCCGAGCTCGACGTTGCGATGCGTATCAGTGATCAGCAGGGGGCAGTCCCGTTCGCCAACCCGGGCTCGACGAGCGGCCTGTTGTGCGACGTGACCTTTGAGGCCCAAGCTCTCGGCCGCCAGGCACGCGCCACCTGGCTCGACGCGACGGTGCTCTTCTACGCGGGATCGAATCTCACCGTCCCGTTCGATAGCATCATCGTCTCGGCCAACGACGTACGTGCGACCTTCTCGGCTGACACGATCGGCGTCGGCCAGGTCGAGCACACGCGATGGCTCTTCTCGGTTACTGGCGCCCTCGACATCGCAATGAACTTCCATTACCGAGTCGATCCCGGCGGCGATATCAAGACGGCGACGACGTACCTCTCATGCGGAGGCGACGGTCCAGACGTCGCGACGCGCCGCCTCGGCAAAATGCCCGCTACGGTGTCGCCGCTCCGCGTCCGCATCAACGCCTCTTAGCGGCAAAACGAGTGACAGGGGCTTGGCGGTAGGTGTCCTGCGAGTGACCCGCAAACACCGTCGCCAATGTTTATTCGCTCATCGATTCTCAGCCTGATCCTGGCATCGCCGCTGCTCGGTCAGGACACGACTGCCGCGCAGGCCCCTGCCGCACGGGTCGCTTCTCCAGCGATCACCGTTGACGTAACCACCGGCACGATGGTGTTCGCCGATCAACGGGTGCAGCAAGGTGTAACTGGCGTCCTTCGTTATCACATGTTCCAGGGAATTACCCTCGCGACCTCACCGACCTTCGCGCGAATGGCCTTCCCATCGACATTGGGAGGCGGCTCGGTAAGCGGCCTCACGGACTTGCCGGTGGAGCTGGCGGGCGATTACTCGCTCGACGTTCCGGGATCGCCCACCGCAGGGATGACGTTAGGCGTCTCTCTCCCTATCGGCGACAAGGCAGCTGGGTTCGGCAGTGGCGGCCTTGGCGTCAACATCGGGGCTGGTGTCGGCTTCTCGCCTATCGATCCGCTCTCGTTCCACATCGGTGCTGGCAAACCGCTCAATGACTTCAGCCTCTACACGGCGCTCGGCACATCGTCATCGGCATGGGGTGAGCTCGAGGCTGGGTATCAACTGCTCGACCGTCTAGCGGCGACGGTTGGCGTCGACGGCGACATCGCGTCGTCAGACTCGCTCGGTCCTTCGCGGGCCGTTGCGATGACATTGACGATGAACGTCGCCGGGCCTTACGCGATCACTCTGAGCGGAGGCCACGGCATAAGCGGTATCGCGGCGCGCTGGACGCTCGCCGTCGGATTCGGCACTGACTTTACGGCATTGGAGGCACTTGGATCCTCATCGGCGATCCAACGGTTCATGAAGTCGTTAGGCGGCGGCTCACACAAGAGCTCGACGCCCGGAAGTGGCCACGGTCGGGCGCCCTGACGCAGGTGCGAGGTGCTAGAACGGAAGCGGAGCCGCTAGCACCTAGCACCTAGCACTTCGCTCGGGGAGCTTAAATTGCACGTTCTACTTCTCCCAGCGAGTCTCCGTGGCCGTTCCGTTCATCTATGTCATGAAGGGTCTGCGCAAGGTTGTTCCGCCTTCGCGCATCATCCTCGACGATATCTGGCTTTCATTTTATCCCGACGCGAAGATCGGCGTCCTCGGCGCCAACGGCGCCGGTAAATCATCGCTGCTGCGCATCATGGCCGGCGTCGACCAGGAGTTCCAGGGCGAGGCCTGGGCCGCCAAGGGAACGCGCATTGGCTATCTCGCGCAGGAGCCGCAGCTCGATCCAACCAAGGACGTGCGCGGCAACGTCGAGGAAGCGGTACGTGCCCAACGCGCGCTGCTCGACGAGTTCAACGACATCTCCATGGCATTCGCCGAGCCGATGGACGATGACGCCATGACGAAGCTTCTCGATCGTCAGGCGAAGGTGCAGGAGCAGATCGACGCGCACGACCTCTGGAAC
>DATEGN010000164.1:0-4386 GCA_035280125.1 Gemmatimonadaceae bacterium
TTACTACGCGCGACGTGGAGACAACCGAGGAAATGGCGGCCGCTGTCGAGGACGAGCTGCCGGACGCGGAAGCGCTCATCATGGCCGCCGCGCCCGCCGACTTTCGTGCAGAAGAGCCGGCAGCATCGAAGATCAAGAAAAAATCGGCGCCGAAAGCCGTGGCGCTGACGCCGACGCCGGATATTCTCGTCAACACACGTAAAGCACGTGCGAAAAACGCCGTGATCGTTGGTTTCGCCCTGGAGACTGATGACGTTGTTCGTGGCGCGCGCGAGAAGCTCGACGCCAAAGCACTCGACCTGATCGTCGTGAACGACGCACGCGAGCCCGGTGCGGGATTCGAGGTCAACACGAACCGCGTGACGTTGATCGCCAGAGATGGAAGCGAAGAAGTGCTTCCGCTTCTGACCAAGGACGAAGTCGCCGATCGGATCATCGATCGAGTGGAGAAGCTGTTACATGAGCGATCCTAGAGAGCAATTGCGGCGGTATCTCGAGCAGCGCCGTGAGCTCGGCGAGCGCGAGCTCGTGCTCGACAGCGTGAGCGTGGACGAGGCATTACGGATCGTGGGCGGTGCTGGTCCCGTGGCGCCGAAAAAAACGGAAGAACCGCGTGACGTTAGGCAGCAAGGGCCGATTGCCGCGAGCGATTGGCGTACGGCACTCCGCGCCGCCGGCGCCGAGCCGGGCAAGGAGAGCGAAATGCCACGTGCCGCGAAGGGCATCCCCGCGTCCACACCTGAGATTGGCGGCCAGCTCGCGCCGCCGGGCATCGTCGTCGGAACGAGCTCGCGCGAACTGTTCGGCTCGGGCGGACCGAGTCTCGATTCGCTCGAGTCGCTCGAGAAGGCCATTGCGACGTGCACTCGGTGTCCGCTCTACGCAACCGCGAAGAATCCTGTGCCTGGTGAGGGCAATCCGGACGCGGACTTCATGCTCGTGGGCGAAGCGCCGGGCGCCACGGAGGACGAAACCGGCCGGCCATTTGTTGGGCAGGCGGGTCAACTACTCGAAAAGATCCTGGCGGCCATCAAGTTTTCGCGCGAGGACGTTTTTATCGTCAACGTGCTGAAGCACCGACCCCCTGGAAACCGAAATCCGCTCCCACAAGAGGTTTCCGCGTGCAGCCCTTATCTAGTACGTCAAATTGAATTGATTCGACCCAAGGTGCTCGTCGCACTTGGTACGTTCGCGGCGCAGACGTTGTTGGACACGAAGCTTTCCATCGGTAAATTGCGCGGCCAGATTCATCGCTATTACGGGGTGCCTCTGATCGTCACGTATCATCCTGCCGCGCTACTTAGGAATCCCGCCTGGAAGCGCCCCACCTGGGAAGATGTCCAGCTCGCCCGTCGAATACTCGATCGCGCCCTCAGCGGCGCGTGATCCCTATCGCGATCGTCGTCCCCCGTACTCCGAGGACGCGGAGCAAGCTGTACTCTCGGCGATGCTCATGGACCAGGATGCGGTCCTGCGTGCGACCGAGACGGTCGACGACACAATGTTCTACGCGGAGCGACATCGGCGAATTTTCCGTGCGATGATCGCGATCACGGAGCGCGGCGGAGTAGTCGATCCGCTCACGCTCTCGGAGGAGCTCTCACGCCGCGGTGAGCTCGAAGCGTCGGGCGGCAAGGACTACGTCGGCTTTCTTGTCGACGTCGTGCCCACGGCAGCGAACATCGATTATCACGCGCAGATCGTAAAAGAGAAGGCGCTGCGTCGTCGGCTAATTGAAGTTTCAACGGTGATCGTTCAGGAGGCGTACGAGAGCCAGCTTACGAGCTTCGAGCTGCTCGACGACGCCGAAGCAAAGATCTTCCAGGTCGCGCAGGCGCGCGCGCGTGAAGGCTTCACGCGCATCAAGGAGCTGCTCTGGCCGACAATGGAGCGCATCGAGGCGCTTCAGCATGGCGGCAACACCGTTACCGGCGTCGCCAGCGGCTTCAACGACCTCGACGACATGACATCGGGATTCCAGCCGGCCGATCTCGTCATCGTTGCCGCTCGTCCGTCGATGGGGAAGACGGCCTTCTGTTTGAATGTCGCGCAGCACGCGGCGATCGTCGACCAGGTACCCGTGGCGTTCTTCTCGCTGGAAATGAGCAAGGAGTCGCTCGTTCAGCGTATGCTCACCGCCGAGGCGCGAATCGACGCGCAGCGGCTACGCAAGGGAATGCTCCGCGACGATGATTTTCCGCGCCTCGCTCGCGCGGCGGGAATATTAAGTTCGGCGCCAGTATGGATCGACGACACGCCAGGTATCACGCTGCTCGAAATGCGCTCGAAGGCACGACGACTGAAGGCGGAGTCGGGAGTGAAGATGGTCATCGTGGACTACTTGCAGCTCATGCAAGGACCCTCGAATTCCGAGAGCAGACAACAGGAAGTAAGTATGATTTCGCGAGGGCTCAAGGCACTCGCAAAGGAATTGAGCGTTCCCGTAATTGCGCTGTCGCAGCTCTCGCGCGCGCCCGAACAGCGCACCGGCGAGCACAAGCGGCCGCAGCTGTCCGACCTCCGTGAGTCCGGCGCGATCGAACAGGACGCAGACCTGATCATGTTCCTGTACCGGCAGGAGATGTACGACGGCCCGTTGGACAAGGACGGCAACTCACTCGAGGGGAAGGCCGAGGTGATCGTCGGCAAACAGCGCAACGGCCCAACGGGCGTCGTCAATCTACATTTCCATAAGCAGTACACGCGGTTTGAGAATTACTCGAAGCGTGGACCGGAGTGATGAGGGGCTAGGGCGCAGGGGCTAGGGTCAGCCACGCGGATCTTTCTGGCTGGCCCTAGCCGCTGCGCCCCTTGCCCCTAGACCCTGGCAGTAAACATGGCCAAGTCCAAGACCGTCTACCGCTGCACCGAGTGCGGCGCCGAGTACTCGAAGTGGCAAGGGCGCTGTGACACCTGTGGTGAGTGGAACACGCTCGCTGAAGAAATAGTCGCGCCAAAGATCGCGGTCGGCGCGAGCGGATCCGCGCGCCGAATTGGCGGAACGCGCACGTTAGGCGAAGGTGGAAGCGTCGCAACAACTCCGCGGCTTCGCGAGATCAGCGGCTCCGAGGCCAAGCGCTGGAAGACCGGCCTCGACGAATTCGATTTCGTGGTCGGCGGCGGCATTGTGCCAGGGTCGATGATCCTGATTGGCGGCGAGCCTGGCATCGGCAAGTCCACGCTGCTGCTGCAGGTCGCGGCGCGGTTGCAAGCGAGTGGTCATCGAACGCTGTACGCCTCGGGAGAAGAGTCACCGCTGCAGGTGAAGCTGCGCGCCGATCGCTTGAGCAGCGACGCGGGCGACGTCGCGTTATTGAGTGAGACGAACCTCGAGACGATACTCGCGACCGCGAGCGCCGCGTCACCCTCGGCGCTGATCGTCGACTCGATTCAGACGATCTTCACCGCGGATCTCGAGGGTGCACCAGGGAATGTTGGCCAGGTTCGCGAATGCGCCGCGCGGCTCATGCGCTTCGCAAAGGAAAGCGGCACGACGGTTTTCGTTGTCGGCCATGTCACCAAAGGTGGCGGCATCGCCGGACCGAAGACCCTGGAGCACATCGTCGATACAGTGCTGTACTTCGAGGGTGAGAGCACACTGGATCACCGCGTGCTTCGCGCGACCAAGAATCGGTTCGGTTCTGTCGACGAGATCGGTGTGTTTCGCATGTCAGAATCCGGGCTCGATCCAGTCCAGAATCCGTCGGAGCTCTTCCTCGGCGATCGGAACAGTCACGCGTCCGGCAGTGCCGTCACCGCCTTGCTCGAGGGCACACGGCCAATTTTGATCGAAGTCCAGGCACTTGCGGCAAAGGCAGGATTCGGCACGCCGCAGCGCGTTGCGACCGGATATGATGGGCGACGACTCGCGCTCTTGCTCGCTGTCCTCGACAAGCGCGCCGGTCTAACTTTCGCCGCATTGGATGTTTTCCTGAACATCGTCGGCGGCGTTAGGCTTCAGGAGCCTGGCGGTGATCTGGCGGTCGCGGCCGCATTGGCATCGAGCGTCTACGACAAGGCACTCCCAGCAGATTCCGTATTCATTGGCGAGATTGGTCTTGGAGGCGAGGTGCGTCCGGTATCGCAAGTCGAGCGACGTGTCGTCGAAGCGGCGAATATGGGGATGACGCGTGTCTATCTCGCCGAACGTGGCGCTCCAAAGCGCGTTTCGGCAGCGCGCGACGTAGAGGTGACCGGCATTCGCACAATCACCGATCTATTTCAGCGACTTTTCACGTGAGCGGATCCGCGGACGCCACGCATTCGCCGGAGTCCGGTCATCGTGACGTCGGCGTGGTGATTGTCGCCGCGGGCGCGAGCACGCGCGCGGGGGGCGGTGAGCTGAAGCAGCTGCGATGGGTGGCCGGGAAGCCGATGCTTCTCCAC
>DATEGN010000165.1:0-7755 GCA_035280125.1 Gemmatimonadaceae bacterium
TTGCCGTGCAGCAGGTTCGCGGAGAGCTTGGCTTCGTCGATGAACAGCTGGAGGAACTCTGGCCGCTGCGCGTAATGCGGATGAATGACTTTGAGCGCGATGCGTTTCGAAAAGCCGGAAGGTCCGAGCTGCTGCGCCTCGTAAACAGTCGCCATGCCGCCCTCGGCAACCTTGTTGACGAGCTTGAAGGTGCCGTGATAGTTGAGTTGGCGATTCGCGTCGATCATTCGCGGGGAACGGGGCGAGGGCCGCGGCGCGCGGCTTGAATCACAGGGTGCGGGCGGCGAACGTTACCGGATGGCTAAGGAGCTCAAAGACATTACGATCATTGGCGGAGGGCCCACGGGACTCTTCGCTCTTTTTTACGCCGGCATGCGGGGTGTGTCGGCGCAGATCATCGACGCGCTTCCGGAAGCTGGTGGGCAGCTCACCGCGTTGTATCCCGAGAAGTACATCTTCGATGTCGCGGGCATTCCGCAGGTGCTCGCGAAGGATTTGGTGAAATCACTCGTCCAACAAGCCGGACGTTTCCAGCAGCCGATCCACCTGACACAGCGCGTGACCGGTCTAGAGCAGGACGGAAATCAGTTCGTGCTCGTCACGGAAACAGATCGATTTCCGACGCGCGCGATCGTTCTTGCCGCCGGAATAGGGGCCTTTTCGCCTAGGCGCCTGCCGCAGCCGTGCGCGGAGCCGTGGTATGGGCGCGGCATCTACGACGTCGTGACCGATCCCGAGGTGTTCCGCGATCAGCGTGTTTTGATCATTGGCGGTGGCGACTCCGCTTTCGACTGGGGGACGCAGCTCCTCAGCCGTGCCTCACGAGTGGCACTGGCACATCGCAGCGATCGGTTTCGCGCCCATGATGCCACGGTTGCCGAGTATCGCGCCGCGGTGGATTCCGGGCGTGCCGACTTGTTCACGTTTCACGAGCTGCACGACATCGAATGCCGGAACGGAGGCGAGCATTTCTCCCATGTCGTGCTGCGCGACATCAAGGCGAAGTCGACGCGTGATCTCGAAGTCGACGTCGTACTCCCGATGCTCGGATTCGTGAGCGACATGGGCGCGATCGGCGAGTGGGGCCTAACGATCGAGAAGGACGAGATTCTCGTGAACAGCCAGATGGAGACAGGGCGCGCGGGGATCTGGGCGGCGGGCGACATCACGAGGTATCCGGGCAAGCTACAGTTGATCGCGACCGGCTTCGGCGAGGCCGCAACAGCGGTGAATCAAGCCGTGCACTGGATCTATCCCGACAGGAAGGTGGCTCCCGGCCACTCGTCGAACATGGGCATCTTCGGGCAGAAGGACGATTGAAGGGCGGCGAAGAACGTCGCGCTACCGCGACGATTCGAGGACGTGTGCGACGGCGCTGAGCTCCGCCTCGATCTCGATCGGTCGATTGGCGTGCGCCGGCGGCGGCTCCATCTCGCGATGGTACTGGAGCAGAATGCCGGGATCCTTGAGAATGTGGCCGGTGAGAACGGCGACGACCGCATCACCTTTTGCGATCTCGCCTCGCCTAACGAGCTCGCGCACGCCGGCGACGCTCGCCGCGCTCGCTGGCTCGCAGCCCACGCCAGACGCGTCCACCACCGCCTTCGCGTCGAGAATCGCCGAGTCGGGGACGTCGAGCACGATGCCATTCGTCTCGCGAATCACACGCACCGCACGCGCATACGACGCCGGATCGCCGATGCGGATCGCCGTCGCAATGGTCTCGGCGCGAACGGTGTGGCGCTCGCGAAAGTCCTCGCGGTAACTGGCCGCGAAAGGCGCCGCCCCGGATGCCTGCACCGCGGCAATGCGCGGCATCTTGTCGATGAGTCCGAGATCGACCGCGTTGAGAAGCGCCGCGCCAAACGCTGACGTGTTACCGAGATTCCCCGCTGGCAGCACGAGCCAGTCGGGCGCGCGCCAGCCGAGCTGTTGGAGCAGCTCTAGTACAATGGTTTTTTGGCCGGCGATGCGATATGGGTTGATCGAATTGGCGAGATAGACGTTGAGCTGCTCGGCCGAGTCGAGCGCGAGCCGCATGCAATCATCGAAATCTCCGCGGACCAGGAGCGTGCGCGCGCCGTACGCGAGTGATTGCGCCAGCTTCCCTAACGACACCTGACCGCTTGGCACGAGGACGAGGGCAGGGAGCTTCGCGTGCGCGGCATACGCGGCGAGCGATGCAGCGGTGTTGCCCGTGGACGCGCACGCCACCGCGGACGCGCCGACGCGCCGCGCCTGCGTGACTGCGACCGTCATGCCGCGATCCTTGAATGATCCAGTGGGGTTTGCACCTTCGTGCTTCATGACCAGTGCATCCACACCACACCACTCAGCCACCGATGCCCGTCGCAACAGCGGCGTGTTCCCTTCGGGATGTGTCACGACATCACTCGCGTTTGCATCCGGCAAAACCAGCTCGCGATAGCGCCAAACGCCGGAGGCGTCGAGCGACACCAACTCGCTCTCGAGTGCGTCGGAAGTGAGTGCCGCCGCACGACGCGCATCGAAGCGTTGGCGCAGTTTTTTACCGCGTTCGGCTGGCGCCTTGAACTCGAGCGTGAGTAATCCGCCGCACTGGGGACACTGCATCGAGATCTCGAAGGCGCCGATCTCGTGACCGCAGTCGTCGCAACGCTGCCTCGTGTTGGAGCTCGCGCGCGCGCTCACCTCGAGCCCGCGAGCTTGAGCACGTCGTTGAGTACGCCCGCCGCGGTGACGCCAACGCCAGCGCCCGGTCCGGTGATGACGATCGGATTCGTGCGATACCTCGCCGTCGTGATGGCGAATTGATTGTCGGTACCCGTGAGCGCGGCAAAGGAGCTGCCTAACGCCACACCGACGAGACCGACGTGTACCGACGCCGGGCTCACGGTCGCGCGATAGCGAAGCACCGTTTCTGAGACTCGTGCCCGCTCCACTCGCGCGCGCCAGGCCGGGTCCATCTCCTCGAGGCGCGCGATGAAGTCCTGCACTCCACTCTCGCGCCACTCTAACGGCACGAGCGACTCGACTTCGACTGTCTCGAGCTCCCCCTCGAAACCAAGCAACCGGCCGAGGATGAGTGCCTTACGAGCGACGTCCATGCCGGAGAGATCCTCGCGTGGATCCGGTTCGGTGTAGCCGAGCTGCATCGCTGCGCGTAAAGCGGAAGAGAAAGAGGTCCCGCGCCCAAGCTCGCCGAAAAGATAGCCGAGCGTGCCGGACGGACAGCCTTCGATGCGTAGAATCTCGTCGCCAGACTCCTGCAGCTTCTTGATCGTGTCGATGATGGGCAGACCAGCGCCCACGGTCGCTTCGTGCAGAAGGCGCCGGCCGCGGGCGGCCGCCGTCCGAGATAGTCCTCGCGTCGTGCCGCTCGCCGAGGCGAGTGGTCTCTTGTTCGCGAGGACGATGTCCATTCCCGCGTGCAGCGCCGTCTCGAGAATGTCGCCCGTGTCGCCGGCCGTGACGTCGACGAGAATTGGTCTCGATAGAGCGTGTTGCGCTACATCATCGAGTGCTTGTCGAGCGTTCGCGCGAATGCCACCGCGAACCTCAGCCAGCGATCCACCGGCTTCTTTCTCGCGACTGAGCTCCGCCAGGCGACGACGCGGAATGCCGCGCGGGTTGAAGACGTAGCCGGTGCTGTCGATCACGGTGACGACGCGTGCGCCGTGCGGACCCTGCGCTTCTTTCGCCGTACAAAGCTGCGAGGCCAGCTCACGTCCGATGCGACCGAAGCCGAGGATGACCACGTCGGCTCTCGTCGAGATGGACGCAGCGCCGCCACCGATCTTGCTCAAGTGGAAGGCGTCGTGAACGGCGCGCTGGACGCGCGCGGCGCGCTTCTCGTCGACGACGACGGAGATATTCAGCTCCGACGCGCCCTGAGCGATGGCGATCACGCTCGTTTTGGCGCGTGCAATAGCCTCGAAGAGGCGCGAAGCAACGCCAATCGTGCCCGCCATGCCAAGGCCAACGATGGCGAGAATCGCGGTATTCGGACGCACGTCGATCCCTTCGACTTCGCGCGCCTCGAGCTGCTGCGCAAAGGCGTCGCGAAGTGCAGCTTCGGCTTCGCCAGCGACACCTCCTGGCACGGCGAGACAGATCGAATGCTCCGATGATGCCTGCGAGATCAGTGCGACGGAGATACCCACTTTTTGAAGCGCGGCGAACGCGCGTGCCGCGATTCCGGGAACGCCCACCATGCCGTCACCGGAGATCGTCACCAACGCTTGCTCGCCAATCGTCGTCACGGCACGCACTGGATGTCGCTTCTCCGCCGCGCGATCTCGGCGCGTCGAGATCTCGGTGCCGGCAGCAGATGGGTCGGCGAGCGGACGAATGAAGAGTCGCGTCTGTTCGCTCAGGCCAAGCAGTGCTCGCGGATGGAGCACCTTCGCGCCGTAGTACGCCAGCTCCGCCGCTTCGCGAACGTGAACCCGTCGGATCAAGCGCGCGTCGGGAACGACGCGCGGATCGGCGGTGAGGACCCCCGGTACATCTTTCCAGAGTGTCACCGTGGATGAGCCCAGAGAGCGACCGAGCAAGGTTGCGGTGAGATCGGAGCCGCCGCGCCCCAGCGTTACCAGAACGCCTTTCGGGCCACGTGCGGTGAATCCCGGCACCACTGGTATGACACCTCGCTCGATGAGCGGCACGATCTCGTCACGGACAGCACGTGCTGTGCGCTCGAAGTCGGGGGTCGCATTCCCGTGAGGCCCGCTCGCATGGATGACCCGAGTGGCCTCCACGTATTCGGCCTCGAGGCCCTTCGCCCGTAGTGTCGCGGTGAAGAGACGCGCCGCGAGTCGCTCACCTCGTGCGATGATGCGGTCAGTCAATGCAGGTGTGAGTCGCTTGGGAGCGGCAACAACCGAGTGAGCAAGGCGAGCCAGGTCGTCCAGCTCGTGGTCGATCGATGTTCGCAGCGCCTTTGATTGCTTGCTGTCGGTCGTGAGCTCGTCTGCCGCAGCGAGATGGCGCTGTCGCAGGGATTCGATGGCGCTCTTGCTTCCCACGCGATCGCGGCGCTTCGCCCTCGAGGCGACGTCCAGCAGCGCGTCGGTGACACCGCCCATCGCCGAGGCGACGACCGCAGTGCCGGCACGCTGGCCATTTGCAACAATGTCGACGGCGTGGCGGATCGCGTCCGCGTTCGCGAGCGCAACACCGCCGAATTTGTGGACTATCGGATTCATGCCCAGGAAAGTGCTGCCACCTGGACATCTATAGAAGGCCCGGGCGCATTGGCACGGCGGCTCGGCGCCGCCCGCGAGCGGAAGCAGGAAAGACGAGCGGTGTCACTCAGGCGTGACTGCGGCGCGTCGCTCCCGGGGCTGCTGTCGACACTTTAGGCAGTGGCGTGTTCGTTGACATGGTCGCCTCGCAGGCCTAACGACCTAACGGCGCTCAGACCACCGGGCATGGCGGCCTGCAAGGCAAATTGCATAACGCCATGCCCCGTGTTTCACTAGGGCCCCCTAATGTTTCGCTAAGTGACACCCCGGCGCGGAGATGCAATCGTCAGGCGTATGGTGGCCCGTCCGTTGCCTAACACTGGCTCCGTGCAATCGGCCCGTTAGGCGATGCTCCGTGCACCCGGACATTCCGGACACGCCCCCCTAGACTCACAGGCATATGAAGAACAGGCTTCGTGCCCGGAAGGGCTTCACGCTCATCGAGCTCCTGATCGTGGTCGTCATCATCGGCATCTTGGCCGCGATCGCGATCCCGAAGTTCGCGAACACCAAGACGAAGGCGTACGTGACCGCGATGAAGTCGGACCTTCGCAACCTCGTGACCGCTGAGGAAGCGTTCTTCTCCGACTCGACGTACTACACGGATGCGACCAACCTGGTCACCACCCGCAAGACCTTCAAGAACACGTCGGGTGTCGGCGTCCCCGTCGTAGTTCCTGGGGCTGGTTACTGGTCGGCGACCGTTACGCACAGCCAGATCTTAGGTGGTACGTGCGGTATCGGCGTCAACACGACCAACCCGATCGTCGGCACCTTGGCTGGCGACGGCGAACCGAGCTGCTTCATCCCGTAATACGGGAAGGATCCTGGTTGGGCCTAGCCCAACCAGGATCACCCGCGGCGCGCGCACTGACGCTCAAACGGCCGTGCCGCGCTGCAAGGCTCCCGTGAGGGGGCACCACTTTGGGGAAAGTGGATCTGTCGAGAAAGGGTCAGGCCATGCGCGGCAACGTGCATGGCCTGACGCTTGCCCCCGCCAGACACATCTACCTCGAGGATGTATGCTGATAGTTGTGCGAGGTTATGATGTCGTGGCACTGGCAAAGAAGACCTGGGCCGAGATCGGCAAAGACAAGGTGTCGGTCTACGCGGCGCAGATGGCGTACAGCTTCTTTTTCGCGCTCTTCCCGCTGCTGCTCTTCTTCGCGGCGCTGTTGAGCCTCGTCGCCGATAAGCAAACGGTGATGGCTCAGTTCAACGAGCACATCGCTGAAGCACTCCCGGGCGACGTCGCTTCGCTGTTGGGGAAGACAATCGAGAAAGTGATCTTCGCTCGCGGCGCGCCGGGCTTGTTGTCATTCGGCTTGCTGACGGCCGCCTGGTCGGGCTCGAGCATTTTCGGCGCGTTGCGCGTGGCGCTCAACGACGCCTACGGCGTCGAGGAGACGCGCCCATGGTGGAAGCAGTACGCGCTGCAGTTAGGCATGCTGCTCGTCGCGGGTGTGGTGATCGTCCTGTCGACGGTGATCCTGCTGAATGGCGAAGGCATCGTTAGCTGGCTCGCGGCACGCTTGGGACTCCAGCAAATGACGGCGATGATCTGGACGGTGCTCCAGTTTCCATTGGCGCTTGCCGCGCTCGTCGGCGTCATCTGGATGATTTATTACTTCCTTCCTGACTGTCGTCACCAGGATAAGCGCATACTGATCATGGGTGCCTTGTTGGCGACGCTGTTCTTCATCGCCGCCACGCTGCTCTTCCGAGTCTACGTTCAGCGATTCAACCAGTTGAATCCGGCATATGGCGCGATTGGCGCGATCATGGTCCTGCTGACGTGGATGTATTACTCGTCGTTCGTGCTGCTTGCCGTCGGTGAGCTGACAGCAGAGATCCAGGCGGGAAGTGGCCGTGTCGATCAGCCAAGCACGTCAGAGGCGAAAGCCGCTGAGTCGGTGCCGCGCGCGCACGCACTCGCTCTGAGTCGGCGGCCATCGGGTCACGATGGAGCACGCCGCGAAGGGACGTGGGCGCCACTCGACTGGATCACGCCCGTGAGGGTCGTTAGGCGAGCGCGCGTTGCCGTATCGTCGGCCGGCGGTTGGATGGAAGAAGCAGCAGCGAACATACGCGCCGACATCGCCGTGGCGCGTCGCGAAGTCGCCCGTCTGCTGCGTTCCGTTGGCAGCGGCACTGCGCTGTGCGCCATCGGCGGAACGCTTGCCCTGCTGGGCGCTCTTTCCTTCCTCTCCGGTGTGATACTCCTCGTCGGCGATCAGTGGCTTCCATACGACTGGTATCCACTCGCTGCATTGATGGTCGCGATCCTCGCCGGTCTGGCGGCTTGGGTATTGGCGCGACGCGGTCTGGTGATCATCACCCAGCGGCGTTGACAGACGCCGGGCCTCTCCACATACTCCCCGGAGTTCCTCCGGGGGAGAGTGGATCGTGGCTGCCGAACCGATGCTGCTGGCGGGAACGCTGGATCTGTTGGTGTTGCGTACGCTCGCGTGGGGCCCGCGACATGGCTACGCCGTCGCGCGTTGGATCAAGGACACCAGCGACGAAACGA
>DATEGN010000166.1:0-11620 GCA_035280125.1 Gemmatimonadaceae bacterium
AGCTCAATCTCGATCTGTTCAAGCGAGGCATCGACGAATCGATCGAGGCGCTTCAATTCCCGTTCGACTTGATCCAGATCTCGCAACTCGGCGGTCCTCAGTATCTCGCGAGTACCATCGCTCTTATGCCCACGGCGACGGTGAGTGACTATGAGGACATTCTCGCCCGGCTCGACGCGATGCCCGCGAACCTCGAGCAAACGCGAGCACTACTCGATAGTGGCTTGAAGCGCGGGATCACCCCACCGACGGTGACGCTGCGCGACGTGGGCGCGCAGCTCGAGAATCTCGTTCCCGCCGAGGCGATGAAGAGCGCGCTGCTGACGCCCTTCACACATTTCCCGTCGACAATCGGTGCGGCGGATCAGCAGCGACTCGCCGATCGAGCGAAGCAGAGCTATGCCGAGCGCGTGCGTCCCGCGTTCCTGCATCTGCATGAGTATTTCGTGAACACCTACGTCCCCGGGGCACGCGAGACGATCGGCATGAGCGCGCTGCCAGACGGCAAAGCATGGTACGCGTACTCGGTGCGTGTCCTCACCACCACCAGCCGAACGCCGCAGCAGATACACGAGCTCGGGCTCTCGGAGGTAAAGCGCATTCGCGCCGAGATGGACAGTGTGATGCGCTCGACGGGATTCGTCGGAGAATTGCCGGCATTCGCGGTGAAGTTGCGAACCGATTCGCAGTTCTTCTACACCGACTCGGCGACGCTCGTCCGCGCGTATCGCGACATCACGAAGCGCATCGACGGCGAGCTGCCGCGGCTCTTCGGGCGATTGCCACGTTTACCATATGGCGTCACGACCATTCCGTCGTACGCCGCGCCGTCGCAGACCACGGCGTATTACGAGCCCGGCTCACCTGACGCGCACCGCGCCGGTCACTATTTCGTCAACACGTACAAGCTCGACGCGCGGCCCAAATGGGAGATGGAAGTACTCTCTGCTCACGAAGCCGTTCCCGGCCACCATCTTCAGCTTTCGCTGCAGGCGGAGCTCGAGAATGTGCCGGAGTTCCGACGCTACGCTGGCTACACCGCGTTCATCGAGGGATGGGGATTGTACTCGGAAAGCCTCGGCGATCAACTGGGGCTGTACACCGACCCATACTCGAAATACGGCCAGCTGGCATACGAGATGTGGCGCGCGATTCGACTCGTCCTCGACACCGGCATTCACGTGATGGGCTGGTCGCGCGACGACGCGATCAAGTACTTCGAGGAGAACTGCCCCAAGACGCATCAGGACATCGTCGTCGAAGTGGACCGCTATATCGTGAATCCGGGTCAGGCGCTCGCGTACAAGAGTGGTCAGCTCGAGATGAAGGCGCTTCGTCAGCTCGCAATGCAGGAGCTCGGTCCGCGCTTCGACATTCGTTCATTCCACGACGAGCTACTGGGACAGGGTGGCCTGCCGCTCGATGTGCTGGACGCGCGCATGCGCGCCTGGATACGAGTACAGAAGCGTCAGGCGAGCGCACCGGTGAGCGATCGCGAGTGAAGCTCGCTCACGCGGTTAGGCAACTGCGCGGGGCTCGCGAGTCTCGAGACATTGCCGAAGCCGAGCCTCGACGAGGCGGCTCGTCGATCGCACGCTGAACTGCAGCATCAGCAGCGCCACGCCAAGCATTGTCGAGGCAATGGTCAGGACCTTTGTCGCCGGCTCCGTGCCTTGGACGAGAGTCGTGATCACCGCAAAAACGACGGCAAGCATGAACACGCTCATGATGACCCTCGTCAGCGGCGCGACGACCACGCGGCCTCTGATTCGCGAGCCCGAATCCGCCGGCTCGACCAATCCAACGAACCGCGCGCCATCCATGGAATAGCTATCGCCGTACTCGGGCTGGAAGAGAAGGTCTTCATGGGACTCGCTCAGTCTCCAGCCCACGATCTGGCGTCGCCGGAACGCCTCGAGCGCCGACAAATCTCGCGACGCCGCGAACTGGTGCACGCGCGCGCGCGTCGTACCCGGCGGGAGGCTCGACTCGATGATTAGAGGGCGGCTGAAGATCATATCCGCCAGACGATTCGAGTCGTCTCGCGCCACGCGGCCTCAATCCGCTCGTATTGCCGTTAACGGGTCGACCGCCGTCGCCCGCATTGCAACCAGGAGACACGCCCCCAATGCCGACGCCGCCAACAGCGCGATCACGCCGGCGAACGTCAGCGGGTCCGTCGCGCTGGTACCGTAGAGCACGCCCGACAGCAGCCGCGTCGCGCCGAGTGCGATCACCGCACCGATGGCAACGCCAATGCCAAGCAACCGTGCGCCTTCACTGACAACACCGCCTAGGATATGTCGGCGATCAGCGCCTAACGCCATGCGGATCCCGATCTCGCGCGTGCGCTGTGCGACGGACTGGGCGAGCACCGCCGCAATTCCCGCGAGCGCGAGCAGGAGGCCGATGACCCCAGCGACACCGAGTGCGATTCCCGTCGCACGCGCGGGAAAGATCGCGAAGCCGAGGTAATCCTCGAGCGTCCCGGTGATGACGACGAGCTTGGGGTCGAGCGAACCGACGACCTGACGGATGCTGCCGATCATCGTCGGCTGGGACGCGTGGTCTACGTCCGCAACTATCGTGAGGCGTCCGTGATACGACTGCCGCTCGGCGCGAAACAATATCGGGGTCGGCCGTTCGCTGAGACTTCGATACCTTCCCGTCGCGACGACACCGACGATCTCGTAGGGTGCGCTCTTGCCCTGCCCGATGCCGATGCTCACGACTTGCCCGACCGCGTTGCCGTTAGGCCAGAGTTTGCGCGCCATCGCTTCGTTCACAATAGCGACGCGCGGCGCCTGTTCATTGTCATAGTCGGCAAACTCGCGCCCTTGAAGGAAACGAGTTCCCATGGTCGTGAAGTAATTCGGCCCGACGTCAAAGGCCTGGACCGCGGACGGTCCCTTGTTCCCTGTTCCCTGTTCCCCGCCCGAGATCTCGACCACGATCTTCGTCGTCGCGAGCGGCAGATAGCTCGCGGTGCTCACATGCCTAACGCCTGGCAGTGTCGCGACGCGTTCGACGAGGCGTCGCTCCAAGACGCGGCCGGCGCTGTCGCTGTAACCGAGGCTGTTCAGGTCGATCTGCGCGGCGATGTGATCGGCGACGCGGAAGCCCGGATCCACGTGCTGCGCACGCAGGAGACTCTGCCAGCAGAGTGCGCCGGCGACGAGCAACACGAGCGACATGGCGACCTGTGTGACGACGAGCGCGCTGCGGAGCCGTGACGTCGTCCGGCTGCTGGTGGATCCACGTCCTGCACCGAGCGCCGCCGCGCTCGTCGTCCTGAGTGCGGGCGCCAGGCCGAAAACGAGCCCAGCGCCTAGCGCGAGCGCGACACCGAATACGATCACATGCCAGTCAACCGCAAGCTCGAACCGAATCGGCAGCATCGGTGGCACGAGGCGCAGCATCTGCGGTGCTGCTTGTTGAGCGAATAAATAACCCGCCGCGCCCGCGAACAGGCTTACGAGCAACGTCTGTGCAAGGACCAGTTGAACCAATCGTCCGCGCGAGGCGCCAAGGACCCAGCGGAGAATGATCTCGGGCTTCCTCATCGCCGCTTGCGCCAGAAAGAGATTCGCCGCGTTGGCGCAAGCGATGAGAAGCACCATGAGAACGACGATCTGGAGCAGCCCGACAAACGCGCTCACCGGAAGCCGGAAGGGCCCGGGGACGAGTGTTTCCGGAAAGAGCGCGATGTCATATGCCGAGCGGCTATCGTTAGGCGACGCTGATGGCCGGCCACGCTCCTCGATTGCGAGCTGCCGCGCGAGAAGCTGAATGTCACTCGTCGCGCGCTCGGGCGTCGCCTCATTCCGCAGACGGCCAACCGCGAACAACCAGTAGGTCGATCGGCTCGTGAGCAGTCCGCGGTCGTGCCTCACGGCTTCAGCCAGGGAGAATGGCACCCACAAGTCGGGGCCGAATCCAGCGAGCAGGCCCGTGAACCCAGGCGGTGCGACGCCCGCGACGGCCACCCCTACGCCGTTGATGTCGATCGCGCTGCCGACCACCGCGCGGTCCCCAGCGAACCGCTCGCGCCAGAAGCGATCGCTGATGACGACCGTTGGTGTGCCGCTCGAAGACCCATCGTCGGCCGGCAGTGTCGCGTTCCCGACAATCGCGTTGACGCCGAGTACCTGGAAGAAGTTGCCGGAGACGTACTGCACATGCGCGATCTCCCCTTGCCCGTCGCGCATCCAGCTCACGGTGTTCGGATCGCCGTCGAACGCGAGCATCCCGCCGAAGCTCCGATTGTGATCGCGGTAGTACGCGTAAGCGGGATAGCTCAGTGGGACGTAGCGCTCGATCGGCGACGGCGCCTTCGGGTTGACATTCCAGATCTGGAGGAGCCGAGCGACGTTCGCGACCTTCGGCGGCTGCAGCAGCAGCGCGCTGACGAAGCGAAAGATCGTCGTGTTGACGCCGATGCCGATCGCAAGGATGATAACGGCGACTGCCGTGAACCCGAGATTTCGGCGCAGCGTCCTCGCGGCAAAAGCGATGTCGCGGGCGGCATTTTCAGCGGCTCGGCTGAGCGATCGTGCGGCTGCGAAGTCCTTCACGTAGCGCTCCGGCTGGATCCGCCGGTCTTTACGAGTCCAGCGCCGGAAGGTTACAGAGCAGAGAGTGGAGAGCAGAGAGTACTCTTACTCTCTGCTCTCCACTCTCTACTTTCAGAAGCGATACGCAATGCCGGCCGCAAGGCCGATATCGTTTCGCGTCTTCGTCGAGCCGGTACCGGTCAACGGCTTGAACTGCGACACGTAATCGCGCCCTTCGATCCGAAGCGCGATCGGACCAAAGCCGATGTCACCGCCAACCGCCCCATAGCCGTCGAAGTTCGTCTTACTGTCGACGCTCAGGTCGCGATAGCTGTACGTTCGCCCGCCCAAGCCGAGGCCGATGAACGGAGTGAAATCAACGAGACTCGCGTTGTAAGCTGAGGGCGTGCGCAATTCGGCGCCCAGATCGTACTGATAGATGTCGAGCGTCTGATTGCCGGCGGTGATCCGGTCCTTGCTCGGCGACCACGCGAATGTTCCGGTGAGCGCGAGCACCGGCATCACCCGCCACGACGCCTGACCGCCTACGAGCACGGCGTCTTTCAGGAGATCGCGCTGATCCCCGGTTGGAATGAACGCGCCGACGAACGGGCGCAGCTCGAATTGCGTGCTGGAAGTCTGTGCTCTTGCGGCGGACGCGATCGTTGCGAGAGCGAGCAGCGTGGCGCCGGCGATGCCACGCATTACGAGTGAGGATTGAGTGCTTACTGCCCGGTGAGTCTGAGACATGATTCGGTTCCTCTTCGAGAACGTCACTCGCGACGCGTACCGCCACGCCTGATCGCGTCGCGCATGTGTCCGGGCTCAGGCGCCCGTCGTCGACATCCGCGGCCGGGCCCAGTCGCGGATGTCACTTACTGGAGCGGCCACGTGCCCCCTACTGCTTTATAGACTGCAACAAGTGCCGTCGCCGCCGCCGTGTGGCCTAACGCGAGCTGGTTCTCGGCGTCGAGGAGCGTTCGCTCCGCGTCCAGCACTTGCAGGAAATCGGTGAGACCTGCCTCGAAGCGTTGCTGCGCCAATGCCGACGCACGCTGGCTGGATCGCACCGCCTCCTCGAGGATCGCGAGCCGCGCATGCGCGCGGTCGTAGCTGGCCAGAGCCACCTGAGTCTCCTCGAGCGCGCGCAACACGGTCGCGGTGTGCTCGGTGCGTGCCTCGTCGGCATCGGCACGCGCAAGGTCGACTCGCGCCTTCACGCGCCCGAGGTCGAAGAGAGGAAACGAGACAAACGGTCCAACGAGCAGGCGCGATGTCCCGGTTCGGCTCAGCGAGTCGAATGACGTCGCCGTGTATCCGAGTCTCGCACCTAACGAGATGCGCGGGAGATAGTCCGTCTTTGCGGCGCCCACGAGCAGCTCGCGTGCCGCACGTGCACGCTCGGCGCGAAGGACGTCGGGTCGCCGACGGACGACGTTCGAGGGCGTGCCTATATCCAGACTGTCAGGCAACCGTGGCAGCGCCACTGTGTCGAGCAATCCCGCTGGCAACACATCGGGCGTCTTGCCGAGTAGAACCGCAATGCGACTGCGATCGCGGGCAATCTCGGTCTCGAGCCCCGGCATCGTCGCGAGTGTGAGATACAGGATCGACCGTGCGCGCTCGGTGTCGAACGCCGTGCCGCGGCCTCCAGCGAGACGGTCCTGCGTGAGGGCGACGGTCCGACGCTGATTGTCGGCATTCCGCTGCGCGACCGCGAGCTGCTGCTGCGCGCCACGCAACTCGAAATAGGTTCGCGCCACCTCCGCCGCGACGCTCACTTGCACATCGCGCAAGCCATATTCGGCCGACGACGCAAACGCCCCTTGCGCGCGGACGTTCCGGCTCACGCGTCCGAAGATGTCGACCTCCCACGCGGCGTCGAAGCCGACGTCCCACAGCTGCTCTGGCGGCAACTGACGCCCAAAGCCCGGCAGTTGCGCGATCGACGCCTGTTGACGAACCGAGCTGCCGCTCGCCGTCACCGTTGGAGCGAGGTCGAACGCGGCCAGCCGGCGCGCCGTTCTCGCGCCCGTTAGGCGCGACTCCGCGATCTGCACATCCGTATTCACGCGCAGAGCCTCGCGGATCAAGTCGGCGAGCACGTGATCGCCGAGGGTCTCCCAGAAAGGCGCGATGGGAAGCGCATCGCCATAGCGCACCGAAGTCGACGTCGTGACCAACGATTCCGGCGGGCAACTGTCCAATTTCGATGCACTCCGGCGAGCACCGGGATCTATCGAATAGCTCGGTGCGACTTTGACCGCCGGCGCCTCATAGGCGGGAGCGCTCACGCACGCGCCAACGAGGGTGAGAATGAGCAATGATTTACGCATGAGTGCTCCCCTCCCCACCGGCAACCAGCGCGCGCGGCCAGGTATGAATTGGCTGGACGTCAACAGGTGGAGTTATGCTGCTCTCACGCTCTCGCCGCGCGGCAATGCCGCGCACCAGCACGTAGAACAGCGGCGTGAAGATCAAACCGAAGAAGGTGACGCCGAGCATACCCGAGAACACCGCGATGCCCATGACATGGCGCATCTCGGCGCCGGCGCCGCGCGCGAACACCAGTGGCAAGACGCCCATGATGAATGCGAATGACGTCATCAGGATTGGCCGCAGCCGAATGCGCGCGGCCTCCAGCGCGGCGGTGAATCGATCATGACCCTGCCTCTCGAGATCGCGCGCAAACTCCACGATCAGGATCGCGTTCTTGCAGGCGAGTCCAACGAGCACGAGTAGACCGATCTGTGTGAAGACATTGTTGTCACCGCGCGTGAGCCACACCCCCGCGATCGCCGACAGGAGACACATCGGCACGATGAGTATGATCACGATGGGGAGCGACCAGCTCTCGTACTGCGCCGCCAGCACGAGGAACACCAATAACACGCAGAGCGGGAACACAAATACGGCGGTGTTGCCGGCGAGCTTTTGCTGATACGTGAGCTCGGTCCACTCGTATCCCAAGCCGTTAGGCAGCGTCTCGCTCGCGAGTCGTTCCATCGTTTGCACGGCCTCGCCCGAGCTCACGCCCGGCGCGGGACTGCCATTGATGTCGGCGGCCGTGTAGCCGTTGTAGTGCGTGACCTGGTCCGGCCCGTACGACTGTTTCACGGCGAGCACGGATCCGAGCGGCACCATGTCACCATGGGCGTTGCGGACTTTGAGCTCGGTGATGTTGTCGGCGTCGGCGCGGAACGGTGCGTCTGCCTGCGCGATGACCTGATACGTACGACCGAACTTGTTGAAGTCGTTCACGTACTGCGACCCGAGATAGATCTGCAGCGTCTGGAACAGGTCGCTCAATCGGATGTCCAGCTGCTTCACTTTGTCGCGATCCACGTCGGCGAATATCTGTGGGACGTTCACCTGGAATCCTGAAAATTCGCCGGCGAGCGTCGGCGTTTGATAGGCGCGTCCGAGCAACGTTTGCGTCGCGGCATAGAGCGCCGAATCGCCGAGGCCCGCGCGGTCCTCCACCTGCAGCTTGAATCCACCCACCGTCCCAAGCCCATTTACTGCAGGTGGAGGAAAGACCGCGACGAACGCGTCTTGAATCCCCGAAAACTTCCCGTTCAGCGCCTGGACTATTGCCGTGGCGCTCTGACTGGCCTTCTTGCGTTGTTCGAACGGCTTGAGCGTAATGAATATGGCCGCCGCGTTAGGCTTGTTGGCGAAGCCGTTGATGGAAAGGCCAGGAAACGCGACGGCATGTTCGACACCGTCTTGCGCAAGCGCGATCTCGGACATGTGCCGAACCACCGCCTCGGTTCGATCGAGTGAGGCAGCGTCGGGTAGCTGCGCGATCGCCACGAGGTACTGCTTATCCTGCGTCGGGACGAACCCAGCCGGCACGCGTGAGAACCCGAGGACGCCGAGCATAACGAGGCCGGCGTAGACGGCGAGTGCAAAGCCACCGCGCTGGCGGACGCGCTGTACGCTCTTTCCGTACTGCGCCGAAGCGCGCCCGAATAGGCGGTTGAAGGGACCAAAGAGCCACCCGAGCAGGCGATTCATCACCCGTGTGGGGGCGTCTTCCGGCGCGCCGCGCGGACGCAGCAGCACCGCCGCCAACGCCGGCGACAGCGTGAGCGAATTGAACGCCGAGATGAGCGTCGAGAAGGCAATCGTCAATGCAAATTGCCGATAAAACTGACCCGTGAGGCCGCTGATAAAGGCCACGGGAACGAACACGGCGCACAGTACGAGTGCGATGGCGATGATCGGCCCGCTCACCTCCTCCATCGCGCGGTGACTCGCCTCCAGCGGCGACAGCCCCTCCTCGATGTGACGTTCCACATTCTCGACGACGACGATCGCGTCATCGACGACGATCCCGATCGCGAGAACCAAACCGAAGAGTGAGAGCGTGTTGATCGAGAATCCCGCCGCGAGCATCACCGCGAACGTGCCAACGATCGAAATCGGCACCGCGGCCAGCGGAATGATCGAGGCCCGCCAAGTCTGCAAGAACAGCACGACGACGATCACCACCATCAACGTCGCCTCGAGCAGCGTCTGCAGCACTTCACGAATCGAGTCGCGCACGAAGATCGTCGGGTCGTACACGGCGGACCAGTCGACGCCCTGCGGGAAGCGAGTTTTGAGCTCACTCATCTTCTCGCGAATGGCGGTCGAGAGCGCAAGCGCGTTGGAACCGGGCGCCTGGAACACGACGATCGCCACGGCGCTCTTGTTGTCCAGGAGCGCGCGCAATCCGAAGTCGCCCGGCCCGAGCTCGATGCGGGCGACGTCACGAAGACGCGTGATCTCTCCGTTCTCGCCAGTCTTGATGATAATGTTGCCGAACTCCTTCTCGTCCACGAGCCGGCCCTGTGCACGCACCGTGAGCTGGTACGCGACCGGATCGGGCATTGGCGGCGCGCCAACGACGCCCGCCGCGACCTGGAGATTCTGCTCGCGAATGGCCTGGACGACGTCACTCGCGGACAGGTCATGCGCGGCGACCTTGTTCGGGTCGAGCCACACGCGCATGGCATAGTCGCCGGCGCCGAACACAATCACCTGGCCTGCGCCCGGGATTCGCGCGAGCTCGTTGCGCACGTTCAGCAACGCATAGTTGCGCAAATACACCGGATCGTAACGCCCGTCGGGAGACGTGAGGTGCACGACCATGGTGATGTCGGGCGACCGTTTCTCCGTTACCACCCCGAGGGCGCGTACTTCTTCGGGCAGTCGCGCGAGCGCCTGGTTCACGCGATTCTGGACCTGCACCTGCGCGAGATCGACTGGCGTGCCGATCTCGAATGTGACGGTGAGATTGAGGACGCCGTCGGCCGTCGCCGATGACGACATGTAGAGCATGTGCTCAACACCATTGATCGCGTCCTCGAGGGGCGTACCGACGGTCTGCGCGAGCACCGTTGGATTCGCGCCGGGATAGACCGCGCGTACCGCGATCGTTGGTGGAGTGACTTCCGGATACTCGCTGATCGGCAGCACACGGATTGCGAGCAGACCGCCGGCGAGAATGACCAGCGACAGCACGACCGCGAAGATGGGTCTATCTATGAAGAAGCGTGAAAAGCGCACAGGAATTCTCCGAGCTTTGGTCAGCTACTTGGAAACCGCGGCGACGTCGGTGCTCATGGTGGTGGTCTGCGCAACGACTTTCATTCCGGGGCGCACGCGCATGAGACCATTCACCACCACGCGCTCACCGGGTTTGAGTCCCGAGTCGACGGCGCGGAGACCGTCGACGAGTCGGCCGGTAGTGATCGGGCGATAGTCGAGCGTGTTGTCATCTTTCAGCACCAGCACGAACTTCCGGTCCTGATCGGTACCGATCGCGCGGTCCTGAATCAGCGTCGCCGAGTGGCGATCGTCGCCAACGAGACGCACACGCGCAAAGAGTCCGGGCGTGAAGGCCAGCGATGCATTCGGTACGACGGCGCGGACACGGATCGTCCCCGCGGTGCGATCGACGCGGTTGTCGATGAAATCCAGCTTCCCTTCGTGCGGAAAGCCGGTCTCGCTCGTTAGGCCGACATACACCGGCCCGCCAATGGCGCGCGCCCCAGCAGACGGCCGATTCGCGTGCAGATATTTGAGATACGCCTGCTCGTCGGTGTCGAAGTAGACGTAGATCGGATCGAGCGACACGATGGTGGTAAGCAACGTCGACGCTGGCGGACCGGCCTGCACGAGATTGCCCGTCGTCACCTCGGCACGACTCACCCGGCCGGTAATCGGCGCGCGAACCATCGTCCACTCGACGTTCAGCTTGGCGAGACGGACGGCTGCCTCGGCAGCGTGGATTGCGGCGTCGGCCTCCGCACGTCCGCTCGTGCGGGCATCCAGCTCTTCGCGCGAGATTGCTTGCGTCGCGACGAGGCGTTGCGCGCGCTCCAGCTCCATGTCCGCGAGTTGCTTGCGCGTCCGCGCTTGCTCCAGCACGGCCTCGGCACGCGAGACCTCGGCTTCATAGGGGCGCGCGTCGATGGCATACAGCACGTCGCCCTGATGAACGATGGCACCTTCGGTGAACGCGACGCGTTCGACGAAGCCACCCACGCGCGGTCGCACTTCCACGGTATTGGTGGCCTCGAAGTGACCCGTGAATTCGTTCTCGTCAGCGACAACTCGGCTGATCGCGGGAGCAACGGTCACCTGTGGCGGCGGCGGCGCGGATTGGGCTTTCTCACATCCGGTCAGGAGCCACCCAACGAGGAGAAGAGCCCCAAGCTCGATCAGGTGCGGGAAACTGCGGGATTCGGCGGTTCTCATGCGGTACGTCTCCCTCAAAATGGTCCCAACGGCCAAGGCACGTCTCAGTGAGCGCGGTGTAGAATGTTACTGACCGGTCACACCCACTATGTTACCGATCGGTACCACCGTCGTCAAGTCGGGGGTTGCGTTCGGTCGGCGAACTGCTCTCTTATAGTCGTCCGAGCACGCCGGCAATCGACATTCGCGCGAAGCGGCGCGATGTTTGAATGAGGTCTATGAATTGTTATGACAGCAAAACGGCAAGCTGATCCCATGGTTCCGCCGCGCGAGCGCATCGTCGCCGCGGCCGGCGACCTCTTTCTCAAACAGGGGAT